>DATMJF010000130.1:0-9515 GCA_035554455.1 Rummeliibacillus sp. | reverse complement strand
TTAGCTCAGCACCAACAAAAATGCTGTGGTTTCCTAACTGAATGTTACGAAGAAACGAAACCAAAACAATCATTAGTTAAATTCCATATTAAATGGGATTTAAAAGATAAAATTGAAGGCTAACCTACTAGCACATCTTCTCTCACCTGTTATAACTGGTGAGAGTTTTTTTATTACTGAAAAATCAGCCCGTTTTGAAAATAATTTATTTCAATCAAATAGCAGATAATAAAAAGGATTCCCCATAAGTATAATTCTACTCATGAGAAATCCTTTAACTCTAATCAATCATTGTTTAATCATTGCCCAAAGGAATAACTATTTCTCAAAACTTATATCGATTAATACGTAATAACTTCTTGAACAGAGAGATTAAATTCATCGTGTAACGCATTAGCTGCTTTAAGCATATCTTCCTGCGGTACAACCACGGATACTTTAATTTCAGAAGTGCTGACCATTTTAACAGGAATACCTTCACGATATAAACGATCAAACATAGTAGCCGCAACACCTGGATTTGAAACCATTCCAGATCCTACAATTGAAACTTTTGACAATTCTGCTTCATGATCTACATGATGATAACCAAGTATATCTTTATGTTCGGAAAGAATTTGTAAAGCATCATTAAGATTTTCTTTTTTTACTGAGAAAGAAACGGATGGCTCTGTTCCTTCAATAATCGTTTGGACAATAATATCCACATTGACATGATTTTTTGCCAATGTTGTAAAAATATTTGCTAATGAGCCGTTATAGGCTTCTTCATAATAAACTGTTAAACGAATAATATCTGATTCAAACGCGACACCACGTACAACTAAATCTTTTTCCACTTCAATTTCCTCCTTCAAGATGGTACCTTCTACATCCTCATAGCTCGAACGAACTGACATGGGGATGTTATGATTTTTTGCGACCTCTACAGATCGTGGGTGCAAGACGCCGGCTCCGAGATTAGCTAATTCAAGCATTTCATCATATGACATTTCCTGTAGCTTTCTTGCGCCTTTTACATAACGAGGATCACTTGTATAAACACCATCTACGTCGGTATATATATCACAACGTTCAGCATTCAACGCTACAGCAAGAGCAACAGCTGTTGTATCTGAACCGCCGCGACCAAGTGTTGTAATGTTACCTTCATCATCAATTCCTTGGAATCCAGCGACGACACACACCTTACCAGCATCCAAAGCCTCTTTTACCGCTTTTGGTGCAATATCCTCTATACGCGCATTACTTGGTACATGTTCTGTGACAATTCCTGCTTGCCAACCAGTAAATGATTGCGCCTCAATTCCTAGCTTATGCAAAGCCATTGATAACAATGAAATCGTTACTTGTTCCCCAGTTGTCAATAAGACATCCATTTCCCTCTTTGAAGGTGATTCGGAAATTTCGTGCGCCATATCTACAAGCTGATCAGTTGTTTTACCCATTGCAGATACGACGACGACAAGATTATAACCATTTTGTTTCTCACGCTGAATGCGCTGTGCTACATGCATGATTCTTTCTGTTGTTGCGACGGAAGTTCCACCAAATTTAACGACTAAAGTACTCATAAAAACGCTCCCCTACTTTATAGTATGTGGGCGATTTTCACAATGATTTCTAATGAAAAAAAGAGCAGCACTTCACACAGATGGTGAATGGGCTGCTCTTAGCATGCACGTTCAAAAGAACATTCATGTGAGATAGCCCTCCAGAATCAAAGTCGATTCTGACAATTCTACATTTCTTCAATGTAGAACCAGCAGCAAGATGGAATTAGCAAACTTGCAACTTCGGCGACCTCCCCTTTCACCGACTATCAATGGACCTATTCGTCCTCCAGTCGAGTACTCTTGAAACCCGCGCCTCTATCATCACTAAATCAGTGATTTTTAATTGGTGCCATAAAGATACCATACGTTTTAATATCTAGCAATCATTTTTTCAGAAAAAAGTCAATTATTGCACTAGCTAGTTTTTTAGGTACACCAGCATCTTGCAATTCTTCAAAAGTTGCTTCTTTAATCTTCTTGATTGAACCAAAATGTTTTAATAATTGTTGTTTTCTTTTGGGACCTACTCCTGGAATTTCATCCAATACAGAAGTAATCGCATTTTTTTCATGTAATTGTCTATGAAATGTAATTGCAAAGCGGTGAACTTCATCTTGAACCCGTTGCAATAGATAAAAAGCTTCACTCGTACGTTTTAACGGAATAACTTCTGGGGGAGTTCCATATAAAAGTTGTGACGTTTGGTGCTTATCATCCTTTGCTAATCCTGCAATTGGAATATCGAGTCCAAGCTCATCCTCTAAAATTTCTCTCGCTACTTCCATTTGCCCTTTTCCACCATCTGTAACTAGTAAATCAGGTAGTGGAAGACCTTCTTTTAATACACGTGTGTATCGACGACGAATAACTTCACGCATTGCGCCATAGTCATCATGAGCACCTGCATGTTGAATTTTAAATTTTCGATATTCCTTTTTACTAGGTTTTCCATCTATAAAAACGACCATTGCTGAAACAGTGTCTGATCCAAAGATATGCGAGTTATCAAAAGCTTCAATACGAAGCGGTGTAGCAATATTCATCGCATCGCCAAGTTCTTCGCACGCTCCAATTGTTTTTTTCTCTTGTCTTTCGATTAATTGGAATTTCTCCGTAATCGCAATTTGTGCATTCTTTGAAGCTAAATCTAGTAATTCTTTTTTTCTACCTTTTTGTGGTTTTACTACTTTGATTTCTAAAACTTGTTGAAGCATATCTCCATCAATTTCTTGGGGAATAAGGATTTCCTTCGGCTTTATATGGTCCGCTTTTTCATAGAATTGACCAACATAAGTTAAAAATTCTTCTTTGGGCTCACCGTAAGAAGGGAAAAGGGATACGTCTCTCTCTATTAATTTCCCTTGCCTTACAAAGAATACTTGAACACACATCCAGCCTTTATCTACTGCATAGCCAAAGACATCACGATTTGTAAAATCAGTTGTTGTGATTTTTTGTTTTTCCATCACTGTTTCAATATGTGCAATTTGGTCTCTGTACTCTTTAGCACGCTCAAAATCTAGTTGTTCAGAAGCAGCCAGCATTTTCTGCTGTAATTCCTCTTTAACAGCTGCATGTCCACCATTTAGGAAATTTGCTATTTCCTGCACCATTTCGGCATAAGTCTCTTTTTCAATATCTTTCACACATGGCGCTAAGCATTGTCCTAGATGGTAATACAAGCAAACACGATTTGGTAGTGTGTGACATTTACGTAAAGGATATAATCGATCAAGTAATTTTTTTGTTTCATTTGCTGCATAGACATTCGGATAAGGACCAAAATATTTCCCCTTATCTTTTTTAACTTTACGAACTGTCAGTAATCTCGGGTACTTTTCATTTGTAATTTTTATGTAAGGATATGATTTATCATCCTTTAACATAATATTGTATTTTGGATCATGTAACTTAATCAAATTTAGCTCTAGTAAAAAAGCTTCTATATTTGAGGATGTTACGATGTATTCGAAATCTACTATTTCACTAACAAGGCGTTGTGTTTTGCCATTATGCGATCCTGTGAAATAGGAGCGCACACGATTTTTTATCACTTTTGCTTTTCCAACGTAAATAATTGTACCTTGGCGATCTTTCATCAAATAACAACCTGGTTGATCAGGTAGGATTGCTAATTTTTGTTTTATCAAGTCATTCATCAAATCACCTCTAAAAAAAACCGGGCACCTTGTAGGGACCCGGTTTCGTTTATGAACCCAAAATGATTAAGCGTGTTTTTGGATGAATTCAGCTAATGCTTCTTTTGGTTGGAAACCAACAGTTTTATCAACTTGTTCTCCATCTTTGAACAATAACAATGTTGGGATTGACATAATACCAAATTGACTAGCTGTTTCTTGGTTTTGGTCAACATCAACTTTGACGATGTTCACTTTACCAGCTAATTCTTGATCTAATTCTTCTAGAACTGGAGCGATCATTTTACATGGTCCACACCAAGTTGCCCAGAAGTCTACTAATACTAAACCATTTGCAATATCATTTGAAAACGTTGCATCTGTTGAATGTACAATTGCCATTTTACATTTCCTCCTTAAACTCTATGTATCGGTAGTGTAGCATAAAAAAAAATGTCAAGCGACTGTTCTGCTCACTGTACCGCTATTCTAACATAATATTAGATTTCATTTAAAACAAAAAGCTCTGCAATTTGCAGAGCTTTCTTTATTTTCTTAAGATTTAACTGCTACATTTTTAAATTCTTCGATTAACATAGGGACAACTTCAAATAAGTCTCCTACAATCCCATAATCTGCAACTTTGAAAATATTAGCCTCTGGATCTTTGTTAATTGCTACGATAATTTTAGAGTTGGACATACCAGCTAAATGTTGGATTGCGCCTGAAATACCGCAAGCAATATATAAATCTGGTGTTACAACTTTCCCTGTTTGTCCGATTTGTAATGAATAATCACAATAATCAGCATCACAAGCACCACGTGAAGCACCAACAGCGCCACCTAAAAGTTTAGCTAGCTCTTGTAATGGAGCAAAACCTTCAGCACTCTTCACACCACGTCCACCAGATACAACTACTTTTGCTTCAGATAGATCTACACCTTCTGTTGCTTTACGAACTACTTCTTTAATAACAGTACGTAAATTCGTAATCTCTACAGATTGGCTAGAAACTTCACCTGAGCGAGATTCATCTTTTTCAAGTGGAGCTATATTATTTGGACGAATTGTGATAAACACAACGCCTTCTTTAACCTTTACTTTCTCAAATGCTTTTCCTGAGTAAATTGGACGTATAAATAGTGCATCGTCCCCTTCACCCTCGATTGTAGTAACATCTGAGATTAAACCACTTTGTAATTTACTAGCAATCTTAGGCGATAAGTCTTTACCCAAAGCTGTATGACCAAATACGATAGCATCTGGATTTTCTGCATCTGCAACAGCTGTGAATGCTTGGCTAAAACCATCAGAAGTATATTGTTTTAAATGTGGATGTTCTACAGTCACTATGCGGTCTGCACCATATTGAATTAGCTCAGAGCTTAATGTTTCAACAGCATCACCGATTAGAACGCCAACTACTTCACCGTCTCCAGCAATTGTTTTTGCTGCTGCAATTGCTTCAAACGAAACATTTCTTAAAGTTCCTTCACGTACTTCACCTAATACTAATACTTTTTTTGTCATGTGATTCCCTCCTCAGCAATGTAAATCAGCTTAAATAACTTTCGCTTCTGAATGTAGTAATTGAACAAGTTCTTTAACTTGATCTTGTAATTCACCTTGTAGAACACGACCAGCTTCTTTTTGTGCTGGCAAGAAAATTTCCACTTTTTCTGTTTTCGCTTCTACATCATCTTCGTCAATATCTAGATCATCTAATTCTAGTTCTTCTAATGGTTTTTTCTTCGCTTTCATAATTCCAGGTAAAGAAGGATAACGTGGTTCATTTAATCCTTGTTGTGCTGTCACTAATAGAGGTAGAGACGTTTCAAGTACTTCTGAGTCCCCTTCTACATCACGCACGATTTTAACTGTATCACCATCAATTTCAAGGCTTGTAATTGTTGTTACATAATTTATATCTAGTAATTCAGCAACTCGTGGACCAACTTGACCAGAACCGCCGTCAATTGCTACATTACCACCTAAAATCAAATCTGCATCTTTATCTTTCAAGTATTCGGCTAAAATATATGCTACAGAATATTGATCTAATTCTTCAACATCATCTTCTGCATTGATTAGTACTGCTTTGTCGGCACCCATTGCTAATGCTGTACGAAGCTGTTTCTCAGCGTCTTCACCGCCAATTGTTACAACTGTCACTTCGCCACCTTGTGCATCACGAATTTGAATGGCTTCTTCAATTGCATATTCATCATATGGATTGATGATAAATTCAGCACCATCTTCTTGAATAACGCCACCATTTAAAACGATTTTCTCTTCAGTGTCAAAAGTTCGTTTAACTAATACATAAATGTTCATATTATTAACCTCCTAATACTTTTATTTTCCTTTGAAAACAGGCTCTCTTTTTTCGATAAATGCAGCGATTCCTTCTTTAGCATCTTCTGAAACAAAAACAGTTCCGAAACTTTCTGCTTCAGCAGAGATACCATCATAGAAAGAAGATGTTTTAGAAAATTGCAACATTTCAATTGCTGTTTTTAATGCAATTGGGCTTTTCTTTGCAATTTTCTTGGCAGTTTTTAATGCCTCATCTAACAAAACTTCCTCTGGTACTACACGATTTGCAAGGCCCCATTTTACTGCATCTACTCCCGAAACAGGCTCACTTGTGAACAACATTTCAGCAGCTTTTGCAACACCAACATAGCGTGGGAGACGTTGTGTACCACCAAAACCAGGTATTAAGCCAAGTTGTAATTCTGGTAAACCTAATTTTGCTGTTTCACTCACATAACGAAAGTGACAGCTCATCGCAAGTTCAAGACCACCACCAAGAGCTGCACCATGGATCGCAGCAATTACTGGTTTTGAAAACTTCTCAAGTCTCTCGAAAACAACTTGTCCTTTAGTTGATAAAGTTTCAAACTCATTGCTTGATGATACTTCAGTAAATTCTTTAATATCCGCTCCAGCAGAAAAGAATCTACCTTCACCATGTAGCAATACAACGCGTACATCTGAATCATCTTCAACAGCATCTAGTAGCAGATTTACCTCTTCAATTAACGCACGAGATAACGCATTTGCAGGTGGACGATTAATCGTTGCGACTGCTACCCCTTCGTCCACTATATAATTTAGATATTCCATTCCCCATATCCTCCCTTGTAAAAAAATATGTATGTGGCAAAGTTGTGAAACTTTGCTACTTTGCTACCCCTTTAACCTTTTTGAATCCCTTTTAACAAAATCTGATGAACGCGTGGTGCCATTGTAACTAAATCATATTTTTGCTCTTTCATTACCCACGTTGTTGATACTTCATCAATCGTTCCAAAGATTACTTGTCTTACAAGACGAATATCAATGTCTTTCATAAACTCACCAGCTTCAATACCCATTTTTAAAATCTCATCAAGTAATTTTAGATATTCTTTTAATATGCTGTTGATTTTCAACCGAAGATCTTTATTCGATTGACGAAGTTCTAATTGAGTAACGATTGCTAAATGATGATCTTCTGAAAGTACTTTAAAATGCCCCTCAATCATTCGATAAAGCATTTCTGAAGCTGAAGAACTCTCTTTTATTATATCTTGTAAATTATCTACAAATAAAGACATTTTTTCCTTAAACACTGAAATTAATATATCTTCTTTGTTTTTAAAATATAAATAAATGGTTCCATCAGCGACGCCAGCTTGTTTTGCAATTTTGGAAACTTGTGCTTGGTGATAACCATTATCCGCAATTACGATGACAGCAGCGTCAATTATTTGTCTATATTTTGGTTTGTTTTTCTTCAATACGATCACCACCGGTTTATTATGAAAATATGAATGACCATTCATTCACATTTTCATAATATATTTTCAACCGTTGATTGTCAAGTAAGGGTTTATCTTTTTCATATTGTTTGTTTTAGCTTAGTCTTTTCCTCTTCAACTAATGTTCTACGTAATATTTTGCCTACAGCAGTTTTGGGCAATTCAGTACGGAATTCATATATGCGTGGCACCTTATATGCTGCCAAATTTGCTCTACAATACTTGTTTAATTCCTCTTCTGATACTTGATATCCATCTTTTAAAACAATATAGGCTTTTACAGTTTCCCCACGATAAGGATCTGGCACACCAGCAACTACGCATTCCTGAATAGCTTCATGCTCATATAAAACCTCTTCTACTTCTCTGGGATAGATATTAAAGCCACCCGCAATAATAATATCCTTTTTACGATCGACTACAAAGAAATAGCCTTCTTCGTTCATATAGCCTAAATCTCCCGTTAATAACCAGCCTTCTCTTAATGTCATCTCGGTATCTTCAGGACGATTCCAATAACCTTTCATTACTTGTGGCCCTTTCACAGCAATTTCGCCAATTTCGCCAATTGGTAACGGCTCTGTCGTATCTGTCCTGAAAATAGCCGCGTCTGTATCAGGCCAAGGTACACCGATTGACCCTTTCACACGTTCCCCATGCCAGATAAAGTTTGAATGTGTTACCGGTGAAGATTCGGTTAAACCATATCCTTCAACGAGCTTTCCTCCGGTCACTTTTTCGAACCTTTCTTGTACTTCAACCGGTAAAGGAGCTGAGCCACTTATACACGCTTTTATCGAAGAAAGATCGTACTTATTAATTTCAGGATGATTCAACAAACCAATGTACAAAGTTGGAGCGCCTGGAAATAATGTGGTCTTATGCTTTTGAATCATTTTTAATACTTCAGTTGCCTCAAATTTAGGCATTAACACCATCTTGTCTCCTCGCATTACTGCAAGTAGTAATACTGTTGTCATTCCATATACATGAAAAAACGGTAATACTCCCATGATGACTTCTTTCCCAGGTATACACTCAGACATCCACGCACCACACATTTGTACGTTTGCGACTAAGTTTTTATGCGTTAGCATGACACCTTTTGGAAATCCTGTTGTACCCCCTGTATATTGTAGTAACGCTATGTCCTCTTCATAATTTGAAGTAAATTTGATTAAATTTAATTCACCAATCTTCATAATTTCTGAGAAAAGATGATTCGAACCACTGTGCTCAACTGTCACTTTAAAACCATATTCCTTTTTTTGCACAAACGGATACAATAGATTCTTTGGAAACGGTAAAAAATCTTTAATACCTGTTATAATGATATTCTCTAAATCTGTATTCTTCCAAACTTTCATAATTCTTGGGTAAAGGATATCCAATGTAATGATTACTTTTGCCCCTGCATCCTTTAGCTGATACTCTACTTCGCGCTCTGTATAGAGTGGATTCGTCTGAACAACTATACCACCCGCATATAATACCCCATAATATGCAATAACACTTTGCGGACAATTTGGCAGCATAATCGCTACACGATCGCCCTTTTCAATCCCTATTTTCACTAGATAATTTGCAAATTTTAATGAGGATTCATATAACTCTTTATACGTAATATCTTTACCTAGAAAATGAATCGCAATTTTTTTAGGAGTTTTCTCAACAGCCCTCGTCAAATATTCTTGTAATGGAATTTCTTCGTATTCCATTGTTGTAGGAATATTAGGCGGATAGTTCTTTAACCAAATCTTTTCAGTCAATCGAAACGCCCCCATTTTTACGAATTGTTAGAATATTTATAAGTTTAATTATAAGTAATAACGAGAACGCTTTCAATTAATAATTATTATTTTTGTGATTTTTCTAGATATAAATCAACTATTCGAGCATTATTCTACTTTTCGTTCATAAAAAAATAGACAAAAACCTAATCTAAGATGGCAGCAAAAGGTATCGAAAAGAAGCCTGCTCAATAAGCTTCGTTTTTTCAATATGTAAAATGA
>DATMJF010000129.1:0-5079 GCA_035554455.1 Rummeliibacillus sp. | reverse complement strand
TATAAAGCTAATAGAGATACTACTGTACGTAGAGCTGCCATTGGGTGAACTGATTTAAGATCGTAAGTTTTGAAGTGATCTAATACTGCTTGTGGCACTGCCATATTATCAGCTAGTTGTTGTTTTAACTCAGCTAATTCGTCCGCTTTCGGTAAGCGTGTGTGCCATAGTAAGTAAACTACCTCTTCAAAAGATGCGTTTTCTGCTAAATCATCAATGTTGTAGCCTACATATGTAAGAGTATCATCAATGATTGAGCTTATCTTAGTTTCTGCTGCTACAACGCCTTCTAAACCTTTAGTTGTTGCCATTATATCTCGCTCCTTTTTTCGGTTATAAAGTAGTGTTAAAAATCAAATTTTGACACTTCAATAATCAATATGAACCTATAAGTAAATCGCTTACATTGCTATTATAATAAATTTTGACGTCTTTGTGAATGAAAAACCCTCATTTCATAAAAAAACGATTTTATAAAGAATATTTCAGTATTTTATAGAATATATCGAAATTATTAAGAAAACATTAATTGGAAAATAAGGAAGCTGGTGACCACATTTTTAAGTTTTCGGATAAAAATATCATAAATAACATAAAATTATGGAGTTTCGTACTTTTTTTGATTCTTTTTGCGTGGCTTATTCTCCCGGTAACACTAGCAATTATTTTAGCTTATTTTTTGTCTCCTTTACTTCAATTATTCCATAAACGATTAAAACTACCATCATTTATTTCTGCACTACTAATCGAAATATTAATTGTTATTGGTTTAGCAGTGGGATTACTATTCATCGCTTCAATACTCATCGATACATTACCCATTTTAAAAGAAAATTTATCTGAAGCTTCTTCTTTAATTCATATTCCTTCAGCAATTATTACTCAAATCAGAGAACAATTATTTGAGCTATTCGATATAATGTTGAGCAAAATTTTTCAATCTATACATGATATAATGCAACATCTTGTCGAAGTTACTATTTTTGTCGTGGCTTTTTACTTTGCATTATACGAAACGAGCAGAAATAGATATTGGTTTTTTATCTATATTCCTGCTCGTTTCAGAAAGTCTATTCGAAATATTTTCGAAGAGGCTACAACATTATTTAGTTATTTTATCTCTGTTGAAGTTCGTCTATTATTAATAACCTTTGGGTTACTATCAATTGGCTTTTTTATTCTTGGCTTTTCACAACCAGTTGGAAAAGCATTACTTGTTTCCGTTTGTGATTTTCTACCTTTTTTAGGTATCGGAATTTTCTTAATCCCTATTAGTATAGTCTTCATGACTACAGGGAAAGTTGCACTAGGAATTCAATTACTAATTTTATATGTTGTGATTCAGCTTACAAGACAATTTGCTGAATCTATGATGTGGGCGTCTACCATGCAGATTCGCTCGGTACACGCCTTCATCTTAAGTGCGATCAGCCTGCTACTCTTTGGTGTAGCAGGAATAATCATTAGCCCATTCGTATTATTGATTGCAGTTAAAATACAACGTCATCCTATTTTTGCATCAAAATAATTTGGCCTTTTTTCATTTTTTTGCGAAGCCAATAATAGATAGCAGGCTTAAATAATTTTCTAGTTGTTGGTACCACTAGTAAAATGCCAATGATATCTGAGATAAACCCAGGTAGGATGAGTACGATGGAACCGATAAATGTCAACACTCCATCAATAATCGCATCGCCTGGTGCTTGTCCTCTTTCAATTGCAGTTTTTAATTGTTGGAAAGATTTAAATCCTTTTGTTTTGAGCAGATATACACCTAGCATACCTGTTACAACAATTAATAATAGAGTTGGAAATGTCCCTATTAACTTTCCAGATAATAAAACAACGGCTATTTCAATAATCGGAACTAATATTAAAAACATAAAAAATTTCCGCATTGTCTTCACCTCTTCTTTAGAGTTCAAACAGATATAAGATCTATTTGAATGCGGTTTGTATTAAAGAATTCTAGAAGACCCATAATAGATCACGCCTGATACGGCATCCATTGAAACTTCTTGATTATTCTTTATTAACTTAGTTGCATCTTTTACCCCTACAATAACTGGGATACCAAGACTTAACCCTACCACTGCGGCATGGCTTGTTAATCCGCCTTCTTCTGTGATCAAACCTGCGCATTTCGAAATAGCAGGCATCATATCACGATCCGAGCCAATTGTCACAATAATTCGGTCCGTAGTATCTTCTGCTAGTGCTTCTGCTGCATTACGAACAACAAATGCCTTACCAATTGCAGTAGATTTACCGATGCCTTGACCTTTTGTGAGCATATCTCCAATTACATGTAGCTTCATCAAGTTTGTTGTACCTGCCTCTCCTACTGGTACTCCTGCAGTAATCACGACTAAGTTGCCATGTTTTACATAACCTTTATCTAAACTTTGTTGGACAACTTGTTCTAATACTTCATCTGTAGAAGTCACTTGAGGAGCTACAATAGGAATGACGCCCCACACAAGTGCAAGGTTTCGGCAGACTTCATCTGAAGATGTCATTGCAATGATTGGTACACCCGGGCGATATTTTGCAATCATTTTGGCTGTATTACCACTTTCAGTTGGAGCTAAAATAGCCGATACTTGTAAGTTTAAAGATGTATGGGCAACAGCTTGGCTAATTGCTTCCGTCATGTTAGAACCTTTTTCTTTACTACGTTCATTTACAATTCGTTTATGATCTAAAGTTTCTTCAATTCTGTTCGCAATCTTATCCATTGTTTTTACGGATTCTACTGGATAAAGTCCTGCTGCCGTTTCGCCTGATAGCATGATTGCATCCGTTCCATCAAGAATAGCATTTGCTACGTCACTTGCTTCTGCACGTGTAGGACGAGGATTACGTTGCATTGAATCTAACATTTGAGTAGCAGTAATAACTGGTTTACCTGCTTTGTTGCATTTATGGATTAAGCTTTTTTGAACGATTGGTACTTCTTCTGCTGGAATTTCTACGCCAAGGTCACCACGAGCAACCATTAAACCGTCTGATACTTGAATAATTTCATCAATATTATCGACACCTTCTTGGTTTTCGATTTTCGGAATGATATGAATATGATTACCACCATTTTTTTCAAGTAATTCACGAATTTCCATGACATCTGATGGGCGACGTACAAATGATGCAGCAATAAAGTCAACCTTTTGTTCAATACCAAATAAGATATCTTGCGCGTCTTTCTCTGTAATACCCGGTAGTTGAACAGAAACACCTGGCACGTTTACACCTTTTTTATTTTTTAATACACCAGTATTTTCAACTGAAGTATGAATTAAACCTGCTTGTTGATCAATACCAGTTACATGTAATTCGATTAACCCATCATCAAGCAAAATAACAGAGCCAACCTGTACATCTTCAATTAGTTTTTCATAAGTAATTGAAAAAACCTCTTTGTTGCCAAGTAGTTCTGTCATTGAGATATCAATGCTTTGCCCTGTGACAAGTTCAATTGCTCCATCTTCCATATTATGCGTACGAATTTCAGGTCCTTTTGTATCGAGTAAAATGGCTACAACCTTGCCAGTTTTTTTTGCTGCTTCACGAATCGATTGAATACGTGCTCCATGTTCCTCATGGCTACCATGTGAAAAGTTCAAACGAGCAACATTCATACCTGCTTCAATTAATGCAACTAATGTTTCTTGTGATTCACTTGCGGGTCCAATAGTACAGACAATTTTCGTTTTTCTCATTACTTTACCACTCCAATTTATTAAATCGATAATTCTTTAGATAATGTATACATTGATAATTCAGCTTTATGTTCCTTGTTAAAGACATCTTTCAAATCATAGTCTAACACCTGATGATTACGAATGCCAATTGCAACACCTCCGCGGTTTTCCATTAAAACTTCAACTGCTTTTGCACCGAGTTGACTTGCAAGTACACGATCTCTAGCTGTTGGAGAACCCCCTCGTTGAATATGTCCTAAGACAGATACACGCGTTTCAATGTCAGCTTTTTCTATTAGCAGTTTTGCTAGTTCTCCACCAGACATAACACCTTCTGCAACGATAATGATACTATGCTTTTTACCACGTTCATGGCCTTGTTCTAACCGTTTTACTAATCCATCTATATCATTTGGTACTTCAGGGATGATAATTGTTTCCGCTCCTCCTGCGAGTCCTGCCCAAAGTGCTAAGTCACCTGCATCACGTCCCATTACTTCAATAATAAATGAACGTTCATGAGAAGTAGCTGTATCACGAATTTTATCGATACATTCTATTACAGTGTTTAAAGCTGTATCAAAGCCAATTGTATAGTCTGTTCCAGGAATATCATTATCAATGGTTCCTGGAACGCCTATGCATGGGAATCCTTTATCAGTTAGGGCAAGTGCACCACGGTAAGAGCCATCTCCACCAATCACTACAAGTCCTTCAATCCCACGTTGCTTTAATTGTTCTATAGCCTTTTGTTGGCCTTCATCTGTTTTAAATTCAGGACAACGAGCAGAATATAACACTGTTCCGCCTCGCTGTATAATATCGCCTACATCTCCTGCGCCTAAATCTTCAATGTTTCCATCGATCAATCCTTGATAACCATGATAAATGCCAGCAACTTCAATTCCATGATAAAGTGCTTTTCTGACAACTGCTCGGACAGCCGCGTTCATGCCAGGAGCGTCTCCACCGCTTGTTAATACGCCTATTTTTTTCATCTTAATCAACCTCCTGCCCACTCTTCACTGGAACTTTGAATTTTAGGTTCTAAATCAAATGTTGGGGTAAGACATCAAAATGTCTATTGAACCCGTTCCGGTTCCTGCTCCTGCGATTATTCGTCGCAAATGAAACATTGACTGACCGCCAAGCCTCCTCATTCGCTAACACTCACTGCGAGGTCTCGGCTGCCAGTTTTTCGGCAGTAGTGTCGGAGCATTCACCTCCACTCTTCTACTACATTTCTCTAAATTGTGTGAACGCGCCAACCGCAATTTATAAATCCCTAAAATGTTCCATTGTCTGAAAGAAAGAGGCTGATTTAAACGATAGTAAACATTCGTTTAAAACAGCCTATATCTTAATATAACATTATTTT
>DATMJF010000128.1:0-2131 GCA_035554455.1 Rummeliibacillus sp. | reverse complement strand
TACTTCTGAAATTGCGAAATTAAACGATGATAAAGTCGTTTTAATTGAAGTTAATGTTCGGAATGGGAAATCTCAAGGAAGCGGCGTTATTGTTAGTAATGGTTTAATATTAACAAATGAACATGTTGTAAATGGTATGAGGAGTGGAACAATCACCCTTAATAATGGCAAAAAATATAAAATAAAGGGTGTAGTAGTAAGTGATAAAACAAAAGATTTAGCTTTGGTAAAAACGAATGACAAGATAATGGGTATTAATTCTGTGAAAATTGGATCATACAAAAGTTTAGCAAAAGGTCAAAAAATTGTTGCTATTGGAAGTCCCTTAGGATTACAAAATACTGTTTCTGAAGGAATTGTTAGTTCCTTTAGAGTGTCAAATGGAGTAAAACTAATTCAAATTAGTGCACCTATTGATCATGGAAGTTCTGGCGGAGGATTATTTAATAAAAAAGGTGAATTAGTAGGGATTACTTCGAGTGGATACAATAGTAATGCCGATTTGAATTTTGCTGTAGCGATAGATGAAATGAGTAGTTGGAATAAGTATTTTAAAATGAAATATACTGACATTAAAGTTTTGCCTATAGACAATCTATCGAATAATCCTATTTTAGGTGATATTGCATTAGGAATGACAAAAGCACAAGTCAAGAAATTAGAAACTGCCACACTCTACGAAGAAAAATCTGATAGTCTAGCATACAAAGATAAATTGATATTTGAATATACAGCCGATGTGATATATGAATTTAAAGATGATAAATTAGTAGCTATAAATATTTTCCATGATGTAGTAAATAATCAAGATGATTTAAAATTATTAGAGTCATATTTTATGGTAATGTACGATAAAATTGCGGCAATTTATGGAGAATCTGACGACTTAGATACAGATTGGTATGATGATGATGATGGCTACAGCATAAGCGCATTTTGGGATGAGGATAAAGAGGGAATCTTATTAACTTCTACAATCCTAGAGGATTTCTCATCATTTGGAGGTATTCGCATCGCTCTTAAATAAAATCAAATATTTTACACTTTCTTTGCAGTAAAGAAGAGAGTATCAACTGAATTTATTCTGTCAATACTACCCATAAAGGAGGTGTAGTATTATGGCAAAGGATGTTCTTTGTGAAGTAAGT
Source organism: Rummeliibacillus sp. (assembly GCA_035554455.1). GTDB lineage: Bacteria > Bacillota > Bacilli > Bacillales_A > Planococcaceae > Rummeliibacillus. Next base: position 983 of record DATMJF010000128.1, on the reverse strand, counting down.
AACTGTACATTTTGGCAAAAAGGAAATCAATGTACTGCGCACGAAATTTATGTAGTCAGCAATAGGGGGACGCAAGCCTCTACTACTGAAGAAACAGATTGTAAAACATTTGAACCAAGAAAATAATTTTTCCATACATCTGGATAACCTGTTTTAGGTTATCCTTTTGTTATGTATAGTATTGATAATAATTATCATTTTCATACTAATTATTTTATGATTTAATATTTGGATTTTGGGCAAATCCACGGGAAATGACCTTCAATCCATAAAAAATAAGGTTCTATCCACGGAAAAACGAATTGTATCCATGTTTCGAATAATTTATGTCATACGTGTAGAAGTCAATTTGGGGAACCTTTTTTATATGAAAGGAAATTATTTAATCAGATTTTCTTCTGTGTTATAACACGTCGAAAAATGACAAACTGTTTCATTTGAAACCTTGACAGAATCTTTAATGAATAGTAATATAATTTTCAAGAAGTATATTAATAGATAAATTCATAATATATAGTGAGCTTTAGCAAAGGGCTATATGTAATATGGCTATTTGAAAAAGTATATCTATATACTAAAATTACAATGAAACGTAAGTGCTTCCGTATTATTAGGAAGCTGTTATATAAAGAGGTAGGCTATTTAAAACCCAAATGGGCTAGTTAAAAGTAAACCGATAATTTCCAATATTAATGGTGAAATGACCATTAATTTTAGAGATTATTGGTTTTTTTATTTGGTAAATAATTTTGATATTTAATAGAAATTTGTTTTGAACGTTAATTGTGTGGAATCAAATAGTTAAATTATGATTTTACATACCATCCATTTTAAGGGGAGGATGTTTGGATGTTGAACTTCTTAGATTATATTTCATGGTCGACAGTTTTTTTCATATTACTAGGGGTTTCAGTATGTAGTGCTTTGATTATGTTAATACCAAGAACTCCTGTAAATTATGTTCGTATTCATATAGGAATAAT
>DATMJF010000127.1:0-4306 GCA_035554455.1 Rummeliibacillus sp. | reverse complement strand
AATTTCACATCATGCAGAAAGCAGATTCATACTATTAAAATTTGTATTTAAAACTTTTTCAGTACTCTTAATGTAGTGACGAGGAGATTGAAGCCAAGCCCGTGGAAAGCGCCTTCTGTAGCTGAACATCCATATCTGAGTATGGCAAGGTAATGTGTTGAAATGTTTGTATTAAAAAAACGAAAATTGGATTTATGAAATTGATTCTATAAAAAACTAATTAGGATAAACCCACAGAAAATAATTTTTTCTGTGGGTTTGTTCGTTATAGTAGCTATTGATGATGTTCAATCATTTTACCTATGCTACACTTGTTTGAAAGGAGTGTTTTAAGTGAATGTTTTGAAGTTTTTGAGTGGGCTTTTAGGTGCTACATTATTAATGTGTTATGACTTTTATAAAGAGTGGACCATATGGCAATCACTTCCGAAGTGGACTTGGGTTGTTGTTGGATTTGCTTTACTACTCTTTAGCGTTTATGCACCAGCCTCCAAAGATAAAATGATACATTTTTATGTAGAAGTTGCTGTTATGGTGTACTTAGTTTTATTAATTATTCTCTTACCATATTTAGGAGGACAATCAGCTGTTGGATTCAGTATGAAAGAGCCATTTTTCTGGATAGTCATTTTAATAACAGTTTGGCAACTAAAATCGTATCGAAAACGAATAACAAATGAAGCAAAGGACAATAAAAAGAAATGAAACATAAAGTAGTAATTTTAGATTATTCTTTTCACGGATCTATTACATGTTTTATTAAAGTTCAAGGATATGATGGTTTAAATGATCAACCTTTTGATGGAATGATTCGAATGGTAGACGGAGTTCCCTATGGAGACTTGATAAAAGAGGAGAAAAGTAGTTTATCATCTAATTGTATTCAATTTATTAAAGCATATATTTATGATAAGTATGAGAAAGGGTTTTTCTCGTAATAATATCAAAATAATCGAAATTGTTTAAATTTTAGTATTTTTTTACGGATTTATAGATAATTTATAAAATGTATATCTTTTTTACCAATAATAATATACGATGAAAAAGTACTAGTTAATATTATTACGGGGTGAAAATATGTCTATAAGAAATAAGCTAATTGCAGGATTTAGTGCATCGATTTTAATTACCATAATTGCATGCATAGTTATTTTCAGTCAACTAACAAAGATTGATCATCAATACTACTCGACAATAAATAGTGGACTACCTCAAATCAATTCTGCAGCAAAAATTGAAAATTTATCTTTAAAAAAAGGAGTATTAATTAGATCTTATCTTTTAGGAAATAAAGATTCTTTAGATACATTAATGAATACTAGAAAAGAATTAAATGACGAAATCGATCATTTAGGTAAGCAATTAAAAAGACAAAAAACAAAAGATTTGTTAGCACAAGTTTCTACTGAGATTGATAATTATGATCATATTGCAGATCAAATTATTGAATTAGACCAAAATGGGAAAAGTAAAGAAGCATTTCAGCTAACAAATACAGAAGGTGCTGCTGAATTAAAAAAAGCAACAGATAATACACGAGAACTATCAGACTATATAAAAACCTTATTTACACAAGCTGAAAACCAATCACAAACTATGGCTAATACAGCGTTCACTCTTGCGGTTATCATCATCATTATCGCGATTATGATAGGCGTATTTATTTTACTTTATATGAACCGGATTATTGCAAAACCTTTAGCGAAACTAAATCAATCTGTTAATGTTATTGCTGGAGGAGACTTAACTGAGCCTGCAATTCAAATCCATTCAAAGGATGAAGTAGGGGAACTTGCAAAATCATTTAATACAATGAAAGAATCGTTAAAAGGATTGATTTCTTCATTAGCAATTAGTTCAGAGCGCTTGAGTGCATCAGCAGAAGAGTTGTCCGCATCAACTCAAGAAGTATCTGCTTCATCAATCGAAGTTTCACAAAATCTTGAAAGTACAGTTCAAACGGCAGAATCTACTACATTTGCAGCAAAAGAAAGTGCAATTGCTATGGATGAAACAGCTGCAGGTGTTCAAAAAATAGCAGAGTCTGCTCAAAGCTTACATAGTTCTGCAAGTGATACATCAGATATTGCTAATATTGGCCAAGAGAAAATTTCAAATGCAGAGCAACAAATGATGGTTATTCATTCTTCAACAAAAAATACTACAAATTTAGTACAATCTTTAAGTAAACAATCTGAAGAAATTGGGAATATATTAAAAGTAATTACAGATATAACTGAACAAACTAATTTACTGGCATTAAATGCTGCAATTGAAGCAGCTAGAGCTGGAGAGCACGGAAAAGGTTTTGCAGTAGTTGCCGATGAAGTACGGAAATTAGCGGAGCAATCAAAACAATCAGCTAGTCAAATCGAATCATTAACGGTTGAAATTCAGCAGGATACAAAAAATGTGGAAAAAGCAATTCTAGAAAATTTAGATACTGTTGAAGATGGGGTACAGCTAATCCAAGATGCAGGTGAGTCATTTGAAAATATTGTACAAGCAGTTGACAGTATGAAAGCCGAAATTGAAGATGTGTCTGCAATTACCGAAGAAATATCTGCTGCTGCTGAGCAAGTAGCAGCATCTGTAACTGAAATTGCAACCTCTACTAGCAACTCTACTGAACAAATTGAATTAATATCATCTAATTTACAACAAGTTACAGCAACAATTGAAGAAATCTCTTCAGTTTCGAGTGAATTAACGAATGAAGCAGTAGAACAAAACGAATTAGTTCAAAAATTTAAAATATAGTCTAAAAATCCTAGTGCATTATTGGTGCACTAGGATTTTTATATTAACTCTTATCTAATGATGGAAAAATATATAATAAATTAGTCAAATGATACTAATACCATTTTCACGATAATAATGCTATTATAATAGTACATTTACATTATTAGTTATAAATTCACCATGATGGGAGATGGGGTATGATATGTCTGTACAAAGAAAAATAAGTCTAGGATTTATTATTTTGTTAGTCTATATCATGATTTTAATGGGGTATAATAACAATCGTATGAATAGTGTTGTTGATTCTTTTAATCACGTAATTAATACGAACATAAAAAATATTAATTTGGTCAACAACGTGAAATCAGATCTGGCTAATGAAGGATTGTATTTAAGAGGATTCATTATTGATGATAATGCCTCTAATAAGCAAAAATTACTTGTTTACCAAGATAAGTTAGCAAAATCAGTTGAAGAACTTCAAAAAAATTCAGATTCAAAAAAAATGAAAGATTACTCAGCGATGATGAGTGATTTAATGTCAAATTATAATAAGGTAATCAATAATATTGTTGAACTTAAACAAAATGGTAATGGTGATGATGCGGTTTCACAATTGGCGAGTGCAGAATCAGCTAATCATGACATGATGAGTATGATTACATCTGCTGAAAAATATCAACAAAATGAATTAAATGTTGCTCAAAAAAATGTCGATCATATCGCACAAGTGGCAAAAGTTTTTGCATTTATCATTGCGATTGGTGGAATGATCACAGCACTTTTATTTATCAATCTTGTAAAACGAGTAGTTGTCAAACCATTACTGAAAGTTGTTGAAGGAGCGAAACAAATTGCTTCTGGAAATTTACTTCAAGAGGATATAATAATAAAATCAAAAGATGAAGTAGGGGTATTAGCTACATCCTTTAATGAGATGAAAAAGAATTTACAAACAATTATCATTCATATTGGTGAAGGGTCTCGTCAATTATCTGCATCGATTGAAGAACTTGCAGCATCTACTGAGGAAATTTCAAATGCTGCTGATGAAGTATCAAATAGTGTTGAAGAGACATCACAAGGTGCAAAAGATTCTGCAGAAATTGCAAAAGACACCGTTACGGCTATGCACGAAACATCTACTGGGGTACAACGAATAGCAGAAGCTTCTCAATCGTTATTTAAACAAGCAAAACAAGCTACTGAACTTGCGGATAATGGTGGTAAAATTCTAGAAGTTGCAAAAGGACAAGTTCAATTAATTTCGGAATCTACCAATCAAACAAATGAACTAATCATTCGCCTGAAAAAACAAGCAACAGAAATCCAATTAATGACGAAAGAAATTACTGATATTTCAGAACAAACAAATTTATTGGCGTTAAATGCAGCAATTGAAGCAGCAAGAGCAGGTGAACATGGTAAAGGTTTTGCAGTGGTTGCTGATGAAGTGCGAAAATTAGCTGAAGAATCTAAAAATTCTGCACAACAAATTGTTAAGTTAACAAATACAATTCAAGCAGATACAGAAGTCGTAGCAAAATCAGTTACCCATAGTTTG
>DATMJF010000126.1:0-13801 GCA_035554455.1 Rummeliibacillus sp. | reverse complement strand
TATCATTAATTGTTCGTACTTTTTATATGAATTTTGCATTATGAAATTGATTATTATATTAATAATGCAACGAAAAAATCCCCCTCATTCAGAAGGAGATTCCATTCGTTGTATTTTTCGTTGGACAAAAGTAAGCCGAAAACTTAAGGTGATCGCTCCTGTTGCAAGTCCAGAAATTAGACCAATCCAGTAACCGTAAGGACCAAGGTCAGTTAAATTAGCTAAAGCATAACCAAGCGGTAACCCTATAACCCAATACGAAATTAATGCCATCACAAATGTCATGGTCACATCCTTATATCCACGAAGTGCACCTTGTATTGGTGCTTGAATCGCATCAGAAAGCTGGAAGAATGCAGCATATGTTAAAAAGTGGCCAGCAAGATTTACGACATTTAGATCATCACTATAAATCGCTGCGATTTGCTCTTTAAAAGTAAGTAGGATAGTTAAAGAAACAATACAAATAGATACAGCTGTTGCAATACATAGTAGGCTATATGCTTTGGCATCCTTGAATCTTTTCGCTCCAGTTTCATAACCAATCAGAATCGTTGCACCCATTGAGATACTTAAAGGAATCATATACAACAGACTTGCAAAATTCATCGCGATTTGATGAGCACCGATGACGGATGTACTGTAATTACTCATTAATATCGTAACGACTGAGAAAATACTTACTTCAGCAAAAATAGATAAGCCAATGGGTAATCCAAGTTTAATTATTTCCATACATTTAGATAAATTTATCTTTGGTAGTTTTTGATACAATTTGAAACCTGAAAATGGAATTTTTTTCATCGTGATGAAAATAGCAATCCCGCAAATAAGCCAATACGTTATGGCAGATGCAACACCAGAGCCGACACCACCTAGTTCAGGAAACCCAAGATGCCCAAAAATAAAGAAGTAGTTAAAAAAAATATTAATCGGAGTAGCTAGTAAAGTAATAATCATTGAAACTCTTGTTCGGCCTAATGCATCTATGAAACAACGTAGTACGCTGTACATAAATAAAGGAATTAGACCAATACACATAGCAATAAGATAATGATATGCAACTCGGTGTACATCAGGTTCTAATGACATTTTAGATAGTAAAGGATTAATCGCCATCATCATCCCACATAAAATAATCAATGCAAGTGCAATTGCTACATAAAAACCTTGTTGAATTGAAAATGTTGCTTCTTTCTCTCTTTTCGCACCAACTAATTGTGCTACAATAGGGGTTATAGATAAGAGAATGCCTGATAATCCAGTATAAATAGGCATCCATATCGAAGAACCAATGGAAACACCTGCTAAATCAGCAGTACTATATTTACTTGACATTAAGGTGTCAAAAAATGACATCAAATATAACGCAATTTGGGTGATAAGAATAGGAAACACAATTTTCAACATGAGTATCCATTTTGCTCTTATCGTTGTTGTTTCATGCACTTGTTTTCATCTCCCATTATGTTGATATTCAAGCTGGGGCGGGTCCACATGAAGCGAACCCGATAGCCGTTGCGACACGATGTCGCAACCTTAGGTCATTTTCCTAAATACGACCGCCGCCGTTTTATTGACATGTTTTATTGAAGTAGTTCGTATAGTAAAATAAGTACCTGTTCAAAACAAAAGCAAGCTGGTCCTACATTGTTCGAGTAGAATAGGAGAATTATAATGACTAAACAAACTGTAATATTAACTGGTGGCGGTACTGCAGGCCACGTTTCACTCAATCAAGCTATCATACCATCATTCTTAGAAAAAGGCTATGATGTTCAATATATTGGCTCAAAAGACGGAATCGAAAAGGACATTATCGGTCAGGCTTTCCCTGATTTACAATATCATGCGATTTCAAGTGGGAAGTTAAGACGGTATTTCTCTATGAAAAACTTTACCGATCCATTTCGCGTGTTGGCAGGAATTTCACAAGCATTATCTATTATACGTCGTGTAAAACCAATTGTTGTTTTTTCAAAAGGTGGATTTGTTTCTGTACCAGTTGTCATGGCGGCCAAACTATCGGGCATTCCGGTTGTATCTCACGAATCAGACGTAACACCTGGTTTAGCAAACAAACTATCACTACCTTTTGCTTCACATATTTTCACAGTATTTAAACAAACATTAAATCATTTGCCAGCTGAAAAAGCGACATGCACTGGCTCCATCATTCGTCCAGCGTTATTTGAAGGGAAAAGAGAAAGAGGACTTTCAATGTGTGGCTTCCATAATGGAAAAGAAACCATTTTAATAATGGGGGGGAGCCAAGGATCTAAGTTCATCAATGATGCTGTTCGTTCAAATATGGTGGAATTGTTAAAAAATCATAATATTATCCATTTATGTGGAAAAGGACATTTAGACGAAGCGCTTGTTAATATGCCTGGCTACAAGCAATTTGAATATGTAACAACAGAATTACCAGATTTACTATATGCTTCTGATTATATTGTTTCTAGAGCTGGTTCCAATTCAATCTTTGAATTTTTAGCCCTTGAAAAACCAATGCTTTTAATACCACTTTCTTTACAGAAATCTCGTGGAGATCAAATTTTAAATGCGAAATTATTCTTTGAACAAGGCCTTGCAGAAGTTTTACAAGAGGAAGAGCTAAATAATCAAAGCTTTATGAAAGCGATGGAAACATTAGAAGCTCATAAAGACTCACTAATCAAGAATATGCGTGAAGCTGAGTCTCCAAAAACACCAGATGAAATGGTTGAACTAATTACTCAATACGCAAAATAATATTTACTAGCCTTATATATTAGTAGAAATTGAATATCGAAAACAAAAAGACCATTTAGTATGCCTCACATAGGCGACTAAATGGTCTTTATTGTCTAAAAACGGAGTTCACACTTTCAGACCCTGCAGCTATTTGCAGTCCTGAATCGAAAACAATTTGACAGTTTTCAAACGGGGGGCTGAAATGACTCGAGGGTTCAACGTCCGCAGTATTATTAAGTGTTATCTGCAAGTCAACGTCCTCACCTTTCTGATAATTACATTGCCTGTTCTTCTGAAGTATTTTCTTGAGTTGCCATACAAAAATAAAAAGTATCTTTTTGAATCTTCAATAACTCGAACTTCTTCTCACCACGGTTGATCTCTTCATATAATGAAGGATGACTGTCTTTGGCATCCATTACATAACCAAGTTTAGCCGCAGCACGTATAGATTTTGTGTTTTCTTTTCTTATTTTAAGAAAGACACATTGAAAATCTAATTCAAAGAATAATTCTTTCAAAAATAATTCTTTTGCCTTTTGGTTATACCCCTTTCCTTGATGTGGAACACCAATCCATGTACCTAGGAATCCTGCACCATCTTGCACATCATACAAAGTAATTGTTCCAATAGGTTGACCCCAATCATCGGTAATTGTACGAGATACTACCTTACCGTTTTCTTCATCTTCCATCAATTGGCTAGTCATAAACCAAAATTCGTCTGCTGTCTCTGCCTTTTGACGCACAAAAGGGAAGACAGATGGGTGACTTAACAACTCAAAAAGCTCATTACATTCTTGCAATTCACGTCGCTTAATCATGCTGAACGCCTCCTTTTTAGGGGTGAACTTCTAATCCAGTTCTATCCCCGCTCGAAATTTTTCATTTAATGTTGCATAAAAAATTTCGGGGTGGGAATCGAACCCACTAGAACCAGCGAACACTGGTGGCGCACCATTTGCCTTCCCTATTGACTCTATAAAAAATAGGAATCACTTATGAAATTATTTTGCACTTTTACTATACTAAGATTTATTCAAAATGCAAAGAAAAAACTGTTGATTTATGATAAAAAAATAATCGAAAAAATGACAAATGTGAACTTGTATTAAAAGTCTAAAATTTTTTTACAATTTATTGCTTAATTGAAATTTGTTAATATAAAGAAAAAGGTATATTTTCTTTTAACCAAAAATAAGCAAAAAGATACTAATTTCATAAAAAATAATATAATATACTTAGTGTATAGGTAATTTTATGGATATAAATAACTACAACGAATTTGATTTATAAAAAATAATTAGTCATATAAATGATAAAATATCGTAATTATTTTACTAGGCATGGGAAACTGAACGGTTGTATGCTTGTCTGAATAGAATTATGATAAACATAGAGAATGGAGGCAGATTTAATGTTATTAAATTTATTGAAAGTTCATGGTTCAGGAAATACATTTTATATATATGAAACGAAAGACGAAATGTTACTTAATTGGGTGAACTTAACAAAATGGCTTTGCGACACTGCAAATCAAGGTGGAGCAGATGGATTATTATTAGTAGCACCTTCAAAAAAAGCGTTAGCCAAAATGCGCGTGATCAATGCAGATGGTACAGAAGCGTCAATGTGTGGAAATGGTCTACGATGTGTAGCTCGCTATGTTTTAGAAAAGAACGGAGTAACAGAAGGGTTTATTGAAACGATGAAAGCAACTCTACATGTAGCGAAAGAAGAACAGTTATTTGATGGAGTTCCAACTTATGGAGTAGAAATTGCACCAGTTTCATTTGAACTTTCTTCATTGCCGATGAAAGTGGAAGACAAGACGACTTTGATCAATGAAGTGTACGATAAATTAGCAAGCGATATTGCTTTTACTGCTGTTTCAGTACCTAATCCGCATTTAATTGGTTTCGTATCAAAAGAAAAAATTGAAAATACAGAACATCAAGAAAGGTTAGCTTCTTACTTAAATGGTCCTAATCAGGTATGTCCTGACGGAGTCAATGTAAGTTATGTTTATCCAATCAGTGATCACGAAATATATGTTCGAACTTTCGAGAGAGGTGTAGGATTTACAAATGCATGTGGAACTGCTATGACAGCTTCTGCATTAGTATCAAGAATTCTAGATTTCACTGCAAAAGAAAAAATTACCGTATTCAATCCTGGAGGCTTTGTTCAATGCCTAGTACAACAGGAACAAGATCATTACAATTTAAAATTAGTAGGAAACGCTACAGTTACTGCTACTTATACCTTAGAAGTTGAGGGTGAAAATTATTCTAATAAAGCAATTCAAGAAACGAATGAACAGCAATCTTATAATTCACTTATTGAATTTGCTTCAAAGAGATTAGCATCACAGTTTACTAATTGATATTGGGGTGTTGGCATGTCAGAAGTTTTTATAACAAAAGAGCAATTTAATGCCCTTTATCAAACACATAAAGGTTTTGTTTTCCTTATGGAACTAGTAGAAAATAAATTTCAATATTTATATATAAATCAGTCCGCTGAAACAGTATTTGAAACAAATCCAGAAGGTGAATTCATCGCAAATGTTATACATTTAGATGTTCGAAACACTATAGAAGAACATTATCGGAAAGCAATTATTACGAAACAGCAAGTAACCTATCGTGATTTTTATTTGTTCTCAGAAAATGGATATACAAATGAAACAGTTTGTACTCCTATTTTCCAAGGAGAACGTACATATTTATTAGCAGTAACAAATAATATATCAGATCAAAAAACATTAGAAGAAAAGTATGTGTTTTTACAATCGTTATTTGAAGATAAGATTGATCCAACTGTTATCTTATTAAAAGATTTTACAATATATGAAGTGAATCCGATTTTTAATAACGTATTTGATTACAGCCTTAAAAAAAATCAAAATCTTATGGATTCAGGTTTTATCGACACTGAGAATGAAAAAAAGTATTTACAATATATAGAAGAAACTTTTCGTGGTAACGGTACTTCGTCTGTCATTTTTACACATGAGAAAAAAGAAAGGGGTTTGGGTAACTTCCTTGTTAGTTTCTCACCTGTCTATATGGATCATAATGTTATGGCCATCTGTATTCAGTGGCAAGAACTTAAAAGTACATTCCAACTAAAAAATGATTTACTTCAAACGACTTTATTGTTAGACAGTTACAGGGATGCATTAAATATAGCCGCTAATATTTGTATTACAGATGTAGATGGAGTAATTGAATATGTTAATGCTGGATTTGAAAAGCAAACGCAGTATTCTTCAACGGAGTTAGTAGGTTTCACTAATGCTAAATTACATTCACGGGAACAATCTAATGAATTTTACAAAAACTTATGGAATTGTATTTTAAATGGTGAAATATGGCGTGGAGAAATGTGTAATCGAACAAAATATGGAAGAACATATTGGGCAGATACAACGATCGTACCAATCAAAAATGCGAAAGGCGATATTACAAATTTCTTAGCAATAAGTTTAGATATTTCCGAAAAGAAATCCATTATGACCAATCTTAGAAATGTTGAAAAGCTATTTCGATTGATAACAGAGCATACAAATGATTTAATCATCATTACAAGTGAAGATGGCATTATCCTATACATTTCACCAAATCATGAAGCTCGTTTAGGGTACGATAACGAAGAATTACTTGGGAAATTCTTTTCAGAAATATTGGCACCAACTAGTATTGAACTCTTGGATCAAGTGTTTGATACCATAATGAAAGACTTAGGAAATTCGAAAATGGAATTAGAAATTCTTTCAAAAGATGGTCAAAGTTTTTGGATGGAAGTACAAGTATCCGCAGTAAATGATTCGGAACGTAATGGAGTAAAACAATTTGTAACAGTTGCTCGTGAGATAACAGATCGTAAAGAAATGGAAGAAAAGTTACGTTTCTTAGCATATCACGATAGTTTAACATTGTTGCCAAATCGACGATATTTATTAGAACGATTTGAAGACATAGCGAATAGTGCAGACTCTTCCAATACTTCGATAGCTATTTTATTTATTGATGGAGATAACTTTAAACGTATAAATGATGTGTATGGACATGATGTAGGGGATGAATTTATCAGAAAATTTGGTAAGGCGCTTTCATCAAGTATAAGAGACAGTGATATTATCGCGCGTATTGGCGGAGACGAATTTGTTGTCATTTTAACGAAGATGTCCAGAAATACAATTAAAAGAGAAAAACAAATTGATCAAACCATAAAGAGAATACAAAAAATCCTTCGCTTGGGATGGAAAATTGGTAATGATCATTTCTCACCTACTTCTTCAATTGGCATAGCAAGTTATCCAGAAGATGGTACTGAAATTACACTATTATTAGATAAAGCAGATACAGCATTATATTATGCTAAAAAAATATCAGGAAAAGATTCCTATCATTTTGCATGTAAGTAAGAATGGCGGCGATGTACATGACAAACCATATTTTATTGGTGGAAGATGAAAAAAATATTGCTCGTTTTATTGAACTTGAATTAAAGCACGAGCAATTTAATGTAACAATTTGTTATAACGGGCGAGAAGGGCTACACGAAGCACTGAATGAGGACAATCATTTTGATGTCATTCTCTTAGATGTTATGCTACCAGAGTTAAATGGTATTGAAGTATGTAGAAGGGTAAGAAGCCATTCTCAGATACCAATTATCTTAATAACTGCTAGAGATGCAGTAATGGATCGGGTAGCAGGTCTTGATGCAGGAGCAGATGATTATATCGTCAAACCTTTTGCAATTGAAGAACTGCTTGCACGAATTCGTTCAATTTTAAGAAGAACAAGCCAAGAGCAAGCGCAATTACTCCAATATAAAAATATCAAAATTAACCAAGATGCTTATTGCGCATATGTTGATGATCACCTACTAGAACTTACAAAAACGGAATTCGACTTATTAAGCCTACTTATTAATAATAAAAATCGAGTATGTACGCGAGATCAAATACTTCAAAATGTGTGGGGCTATCAAACAGATGTTGAAACAAATGTAGTGGATGTTTATATTCGGCATCTACGATCTAAACTACCAAAAGAAGCGAGTTCTTACATTGAGACTGTAAGAGGAGTAGGGTATGTGATGAGAGAATGAAAAATCTAAATAGTATAACTTTTAGAAATCAATCCTTAAAAACAAAGTGGGCGCTTACGTCCGCTTTTGTTATTTTTGTTAGTTTTGCAATTATTTGTTCCGTATTATATTGGTCGATTCATACGTGGTTATTATCGGATCAACAACAATCCGTTAATCGAACAATGGACGACTTAACAGCGTTTTTTGAATCCCAAGGAAGTGGCATAACCATTGACGATATACGTTTAAACAAGGGATTGATGAATTCTATCGTAGACAAAGATCAAACGGTCCGAATATTAAATAAAGACGGTATTGAAATTTTACGTATTAATGATACCGTTTCTAAAATTCCAGATGTGCCCAGCAACATTCCTCCTGAAGGTTACGTTGTACATAAACAAATGATTGAGGGAACAGAAAGTTTTGTTGCAACAGGCAAACTACAAATAGGGCCGTTACAGGGATATGTACAGTTAACACATCCATTAACATCATTTAATTCGTTGATGGATTATTTGCTTATGGCTATGTTAATACTAGGTGTAGGTGCATTGATATTATCCGCATACATTGGATATGCTTTAGCAACTGTTCTTTTAAAACCGCTACATGATTTACGGATGGAAATGACAACCGTTGCTGAGGAGGGATTTCAAGCGCCAATTCATATGGAGTATGATCAAGAAGACGAAATTGGTGATCTATTACGCGTCTATCGCAAGATGATGGGTGAACTAGAGCAATCCTTCCTATTACAACAACAATTCATCTCAGATGCCTCTCATGAGCTTAGAACGCCTATCCAAGTTGTAGAAGGGCATTTATCTTTAATCAAACGATGGGGAAAGAATGACCCAGAAGTATTAAATGAGTCACTTGAAACATCAATAGAAGAAATTAATCGCATGAAAATTCTAATTGAAGAAATGTTAGAGCTTGCTAGAGGTCAGTCAAAAGAATATGAAGAAAAATGTGATCTAAAAGCAATTACATCTGATATCATTCAAGAACAAACCGTTCTTCACCCAGAGGTTACAATCAATGTAGAGCATCATAACCTAACTGTTCAATATGCAGCTATTTCATCAAATGCTTATGGACAAGTCTTACGCAACTTGTTGCAAAATGCTATTCGGTATTCCGATGAAAATGCATATATTCAAATTTACTTGACAAATGACATGAAGAATTGCAAAATCGAAGTCGAAGATAACGGTATTGGCATCGCTGAAAATGACTTACCACATATTTTTGAACGGTTCTATCGGGTAGATGAAGCACGTTCAAGAGATGAAGGTGGCACAGGCTTAGGACTTAGTATCGTGAAGATGTTAGTCAATAAGTATGGCGGTAATATAACTGTATCTAGTAAACTGGGTACTGGAACAAAATTCAAAGTAATACTACCTTCTGAAAAATAGCATTTTTCTTAGGATTTATTCGCTAATTCCATCATTCAAGATAAAAATTGCTCAATTCTCTCATTAATATTGAATTTTTTGTGAAGAGTAGTAAGATTGAAAGGAAAAAGTTCTTCCAGCGCTTACAACAATACATACGTGTATCTTCAGCAGGAAGAATGGTAAAATATACAGTGGATTTTCAGAATTATACTTTTTAATTAATGGAACTGCCACTTGGCAAAAAAGTTGGAGGTAATTCTCATGTCAAACAACGTTTCACTTGCAAGCTCTCCATGGTCTGCTTTTTCAGGTCCAAACCTTGGCTATGTAATGGATATGTATGATCTATACTTAACATCTCCTGAAGAAGTCGATGCAGATCTTGTGGCTCTATTTGAACAATACGGCGCTCCAGTTGTAGAGTCAATTGAAAGCACTACAACAGTTGAACCAGGAAATATTGCTAAAATTTTAGCTGCTGTTCAATATGCAGATAATATCCGCGCACATGGTCATCTAGCAGCAGATATATATCCTTTAAATAACCAAACAAAAGACTCTACTCGTATTGAAGCGTCTACTTACGGATTAACTGATCAGGATTTAGTGAATATTCCTGCATCTGTTTTATTAAATGATATTCCTGTAAACGTTCACAATGGATTAGATGCCATTAATTACCTTAAATCAATTTATACAAGCAAAATTGCTTATGAATTTAATCACGTTGTAGGTAAAGACGAAAGAAAATGGATTCAATCTAAGATTGAAAGTGGATCACTTAACGGTAAACTTTCTTCTGAAGATAAAAAAGAAGTTCTTTCAATGCTAAACAAAGTTGAAGGTTTTGAACAATTCTTGCACAAAACTTTTGTTGGGGTTAAACGTTTCTCAATCGAAGGTGTTGACGCATTAGTAGTATTAATCGAAGAAATCATCAAAGGTTCAGAAGTCAAAGGCGCTAAAGACATCATGATCGGTATGGCTCACCGCGGTCGTTTGAATGTCCTTACACATAACGTTCACAAATCATATGAAATGATGTTAGCTGACTTTGCTCATGTACCAAGTGAATTATTCGTACCAAAAGACGGCTCTTTAGAAGTAACAAAAGGTTGGTCAAATGATGCGAAATATCACCTTGGTGCAACATACAAATCTCCAAAAGGTACAACAATCAAATTAGCTTACAACCCATCTCACTTAGAAGTAGTTAGCCCAGTTGTTACTGGTCAAGCTCGTGCAGCTCAAGATAATACTTCTAAACCAGGTCTTCCAGAACATGATGCAAGTAAAGCTCTTGCAATCTTAGTTCATGGTGATGCAGCGTTTGCTGGTCAAGGGATTGTAACTGAAACACTAAACTACTCTCGCACTAATGGTTTCAATACAGGTGGTTCAGTTCATATTATTGCGAATAATATGATTGGTTTCACAACTGAACGTTTTGATTCACGTTCTACAGTATATTCTTCAGACCCTGCAAAAGGTTATGAAGTACCAGTTATTCATGTAAACGCTGATTCTCCTGAATCGGTTGTTCAAGTTGCACGTTTCGCTGTTGAATACCGCGCAAAATTTGGTAAAGATATTGTAATCGATTTAATTGGTTACCGTCGCTATGGTCATAACGAAATGGATGAACCAATGATTACTAACCCAGAAATGTACAATATTGTACACAACCACGATACAGTTCGTGCATTATATGGAAAAGTATTAGTTGCTGAAGGCGTTGTAACAGAAGAAGAAGTTACAAAACTTCAAAAAGATATTAAAGATCAATTACAAGCTGCACTTGATCATGTAAAAGAAGTTGGTAAAGGTCAAGAAACTAGCCACGAAATGCCAGATGCAGTGAAGAACGGTTTCCCAGAAGGTATCGAAACAGCTGTTGAAAAAGAACGCTTAGAAAAAATGAATGAAGAACTTCTTGCATTCCCAGAAGACTTCAACGTATTCAAAAAATTAAGCAAAATCTTAAACCGTCGTCGCGATCCTTTCGAAGGAAAAGGTAAAATCGACTGGGGTCACGCTGAAACACTTGCTTTCGGTACAATTCTTCAAGATGGTTACCCAGTACGAATTACTGGTCAAGATGTTCAACGTGGTACATTCTCTCAACGTCACCTAGTTCTACATGACGAAAAAGACGGTAAAGAAATCGTGCCATTACACAACATTTCTGGCTCACATGCTTCATTTGCAGCAATTAATAGCCCATTATCTGAAGCTTCAATCGTAGGTTACGAATACGGTTATAACTTAGAAAACGAAAAAGCTCTAACAATTTGGGAAGCACAATATGGTGACTTTGCAAACATGGCACAAGTTATGTTTGATAACTTCATCTCAGGAACTCGTTCTAAATGGGGCGTTAAATCAGGTGTTGTATTATCAATGCCACACTCTGCTGAAGGTCAAGGTTCAGAACATACAAGTGCTCGCCTAGAACGATTCTTACAATTATCAGCTGAAAATAACTGGACAGTTGTAATGCTTTCTAGCGCTGCAAACTACTTCCACTTATTGCGTCATCAAGCAGCTGTTCTTGGTACTGAATCAGTACGTCCATTAGTTATGATGTCTCCAAAATCACTTCTACGTAACCAACTCGTAGCAGCCGATGTTGAAGAATTATCAACTGGTCACTATCGTACTGTAATCGAACACCCAACAACAGGTAACAATGCGAAAAAAGTTGAAAAAATCGTATTTGCTTCAGGTAAAATGGCAATTGATATTGCTGAAAAAGTAGGCGAAGGTAAAGGTTATGAACACTTACATTTAGTACGTGTTGAACAACTATATCCATTCCCTAAAGAAGAAATTGCTGAAATCCTTGCAAAATTCCCTAACGTTAAAACTCTTGCATGGGCACAAGAAGAACCTAAAAACATGGGTTCTTGGTTCTTTGCAGATCCATTCTTACGCGAGTTAGCAACAGATGCTCAAGATGTTGTTTATGTAGGACGTCCTGAACATTCTAGCCCAGCGGAAGGTGACGCAGACTCTTATAAAGAAGCACAAACAGCCGTAATCGACCAAGCTGTTGCAAAATAGTAGAGCAATTAACTAAAGGAGGAAAATTAAAGTGGCAGAAATTATCGTTCCAGAATTAGCAGAATCTATTACAGAGGGTGAAATCGTACGTTGGGTTAAACAAGTTGGTGACCACGTAGAAAAAGGCGAGTTCATCGTTGAGTTAGAAACAGATAAAGTAAATGCTGAAATCATTTCTGAAGAAGCAGGCGTTCTTACAGAAATTTTAGCAAATGAAGGCGATGTTGTAGAAGTAGGCGCTGTAATCGCAAAAGTTGAAGCAGGCGCAGTTGCAGCAGCACCAGCTCCAAAAGAAGCTCCAAAAGCTGAAGAACCAAAACAAGAAGCTCCAAAAGCTGAAGCAAAACCTGCTGCTGCACCAGTGGTAGAAGAAACTTCATCAAACGAACGTGTTATTGCTAGTCCAGCAGCACGTAAATTAGCTCGTGAAAAAGGTATCGATCTTGCTGCTGTTTCACCAGTAGATCCACAAGGCCGCGTACGTGTTCAAGATGTTGCTGCACATGGCACTGCTCCAGTAGCACCTGCAGCACAAACAGCAGCTCCAACAGCAGCACCAGTTGTAAAAGCTGTAGATGAATCACGTGTTGAAGTTGTTAAAATGACTCGTCGTCAACAAACTGCAGCAAAACGCTTACTTGAAGTATCTCAAACTACTGCAATGCTAACTACTTTCAACGAAATCGACATGACAAACGTTATGGCACTTCGTAAACGTAAAAAAGATGCATTCCAAGAAGCACATGACGGTACTCGCCTAGGCTTTATGTCATTCTTCACTAAAGCAGTAACAGCTGCTCTTAGAAAATACCCAGCTGTAAATGCTAAAATTGTTGGTGACGAAATTCACTACAACAAATTCTTTGATATCGGTGTTGCCGTATCTACTCCAGACGGATTAGTTGTACCAAACGTTCGTGATACTGATCGCAAAAACTTTGCTGAAATCGAAGCTTCAATTGCTGACTTAGCAACAAAAGCTCGCAACAAAAAATTATCACTTCAAGATCTTGAAGGTGGTTCATTCACTATCACAAACGGTGGTGTATTCGGTTCATTAATGTCTACACCAATCATTAACGGAGATCAAGCTGCGATCCTAGGTATGCACAATATCGTAAAACGCCCAATCGCAGTTGGTGACGAAATCCAACTTCGCCCAATGATGTACGTAGCATTATCTTATGACCACCGCATCATCAACGGTAAAGAATCAGTTGGATTCTTAAAAATGGTTAAAGACTTAATCGAAAACCCAGAAGATTTACTTCTAGAAGCTTAATCTGACGGACTTTTTCGAACCTATCACTTACACTCAGACCACCCTTTAATTAGGGTGGTTTTTTTGTTTTTTAAGCTCCGTGACTCCCATATGACTCCCGTAGCTTTTTTTTGTTGGTTCATTTAAGTAATTTATGAGCAAACCTGTGGTTTTTTCGATTGCTTCGGTAGTCACGTGAGTATAGATGTTCAAAGTTGTTTCAATATGA
>DATMJF010000125.1:0-2225 GCA_035554455.1 Rummeliibacillus sp. | reverse complement strand
GTAAGTTATTGGGTCTACACCGAATACCATACCACCTAAGGTGTTTTTAATCATATCTCCGCCCATACTTCCAGCTTTGCTTATGAAACCAGGTCTTCTGTTGATACCCATTCTTCCACCACTACTATCGAACTCATGTTGGTCGTATTGTCTTTGTTGTTCTTTGTATTCATGATAGGCAGAACGTTTTTCAGAGCTACCATATTTATTCCAGAAACGTCTAAATTTATTAGGTTCTGTTTCATAACGAGCATCATATGCACGGGTAGTGTATTCACCGTTTACACGTGTTCCGTTATAATAAGCACCATGACTGCGGTTATAATCGTCACCGACTTCACCAGGTCTAGTTACGATAACTTTTCCGTTATCATATCGAGTTAAGAACTCAGGTCTGATTTCGCCATGACGGTCGAACATCATATCCTCAGCGTAATATTTATCATATTTATCTAATGATTGACCATTGTTCACATCATTGTAATAATCTTTTAAATCTTGTCTTGCTTTTGTTCTGGTTTGTTTTCGATACGCTCTTTGTTCTTTTCCACGAGCACGACCACCTTTAGTGAAAACGCTGTTAGTGAAAAGACCATCTTTCATCGTTTGACCGAATGAGCGTCGTTTTGCACGGTTTTTAATGTGAAGTTCTGTTAAGTATCCACGACCGTTTCGACGTGCTGCATCAGCAGCTTCATCTTTGTTTTGCATATCTCGACGATACTTTCTGTTTTTCATGAATCGTCTTCCTGCTAATAAACCAACACCAGTACCGATCGTTGCTAATTTTTGTAGGGTATCATTACTGAATAGGCTGTTCCAATCCATATCTTTAAGATCTTCCCATCCTTGAATTAAATCATCACCTGTGTTACCAACAATGTCTTTTAAACCTTTACCGATGTTTGTAACGAATGGTAAAATTGTATTTTGTACAAATGCTGAGTTTTTAACAGAATCGTACATACCTTTGAAAGTATCAGCGACAGTGTCTTTCGAATCATTCATCCAATTATATAGATTACTATCTTTGAATGCTGTGTAATCTTTACTATGCTTTTTATCTTCTGCAGCTTTATCCCAACCAAAGAATTTAGCAATAGAACTTCCACCATCTTTAAGGGCATTTCCTGCACCTTCCATACCCTTTTCGAAGTCGAAGTTTGCAAATCCATCATCCATAGTCGGGAATAAATATCTTGAGATACCATAGCCGATTAATAGATCTGTAGCAGTTGAACCAATGCCGTGAAAACCTCTTGTAAGACCTCCTAGAATACCTTTACCTGGTCTTCCTTTTGAAGGTTTACCTGTATCTCCTAATAAAGGAACTGAGAATCCTAAATTGCTCATAAATCCATTACTTAATAATGCTGCGGCACCTGTTTTAGCAGGTTTAGCAGTTGGTACTTCCTTGCCAGGGAATTGTACAACTTGTCCACCCTTGCCAGGAATAACTTCAATTTTTTGACCTTTTCCTTTTCCACCAGGTACAACGCTAAGTCCACTGTATTGTGAAGAATGACGGTCATCTATGTCACCAAGTCCAGATTTCGGAAGTTCTTGACTTTTTGAACCTTTTCTAGTAGAAACGATAATAGGACCTGCTTGTTGACCAGCAGCAGATGCTGCCGCAGATTCGCTTCCTGTAGTAACAACAGGGGAAGAACTTCCTCCAGTGTTTTTACCACCACAAGCACAACAATCTACATTAACTATAACGTTTCGTCTTCCATCATTACCATAATAACCTGGGTTAGTTAAATTACGATAAGGATTTCTGTTACCAGAACCACGAGTTATTAGACCACCTCTACCACTATCTGAACCTCCACCATCACCTGGATAAGTATCTTCAGGAGGTACATCATCCTCTGGTTTTTGTTCTGGGATTCTATTTACGGCATCAGCAACGTCATGTAATCCTTTTAATAATTTTCTACCAAGTTTATCTAACATTCCTGGTAATTCACCTGCGAGTTCTTCTAACACTTGATATGTTCTTCTTGTGTTGTACTCGATTTTAGATAAGAAGTCTATATTAGCAAATCGGAATGATGCACGTTGAATAACTTCTTGTTTTTCAGCCATTTCACCTAAGTAATGACTAACGTTTCTTCTAGAAGCATAATCAGCTTCTCCTGTAGACCCATATACTGAAGGGTCATTACGTCTGAATCCACCTGCATTGAAATCAGTGTTAACATTCATTCCACTAACTAGAG
>DATMJF010000124.1:0-2069 GCA_035554455.1 Rummeliibacillus sp. | reverse complement strand
TTACGGAAGAGATGTTTTGACTAGATTAATGATGGCAGGGCAAATCTCATTAACCATTGGGATTGCTTCAATGTTTTTATCAGTTATTATTGGGTCACTTTTAGGAGCAATTTCTGGTTTTTACCGTGGAATTGTCGATATGGTTATTATGCGAATTGCGGATATTCTAATGTCCATTCCAGGTTTGCCACTTCTTTTAATAATGGCAGCACTGTTATCAGAGTGGAAGGTTCCGTCTGAGTATCGTCTTTATATCATTATGATCATGCTTAGTTTTGTTGGCTGGCCAAGTCTTGCACGTTTAGTAAGAGGACAGATTTTATCATTAAAAGAACAACCTTTTATGTTGGCAACAGAAGTACTTGGTTTAAGTGACCGCCGGAAAATTTTGTATCATCTTATTCCCAATACGATACCACTTTTACTTGTCGTTGCGACATTAAATGTAGCAGGTTCTATTTTAAGTGAATCAGCACTCAGTTTCCTTGGATTAGGTGTAGTTCCACCAACACCCTCATGGGGGAATATGATGGATGCTGCAAATAATTTCATGGATTTTAGAAAACGACTATGGCTTTGGATTCCACCAGGTACAGCTATCTTTTTAACGGTTGTATCAATCAATTTACTTGGCGATGGATTAAGAGATGCGCTTGATCCGAAGATGAGAAGGTAGGGATATGATATGGATGAGATGTTGCTGGAAGTAAATCATCTTCAAACAAACATTTACACAGAAAACGGTGCTGTCAAAGCAGTAAATGACGTTAGTTTTGCAATTCGCGAAGGGGAAACAGTTTGTATAGTCGGTGAATCTGGTTGCGGAAAAAGCATTACAGCCTTATCGTTGATGCAGCTAATTCCTGAAAATGGAAAAGTTGAGGGCGGAGAAATTAATTTTGATGGAAAGAATCTCTTAAATCTAAATAAAAAAGAGATTCGTCGTCTGAGAGGTAACGATATTGGTATGATTTTTCAAGAGCCAATGACTTCTTTAAATCCCGTCTTTACAATCGGGGAACAGATGATCGAACCAATCCAAGAACATCTATTGATGAGTAAAAAAGATGCATATAAAAAGGCAATGGAGCTCATTACAATGTTGGGTATTCCTAATGCTGAAAAAATTGTGAATCGCTATCCTCATGAATTAAGCGGAGGCATGCTTCAACGTATCATGATTGCTATCGCTTTAAGTTGTAATCCAAAGCTAATTATTGCAGATGAGCCTACGACTGCTCTTGACGTAACAATCCAAGCGCAAATATTAGATCTATTACGGGAAGTGAAAGAGAAATTTAATACATCTATTCTGCTAATTACACATGACCTGGGTGTCGTAGCAGAAATGGCTGATTATGTAGTGGTTATGTATGCGGGTAAAGTTGTAGAAGAAGGACCTGTTCTTGAACTATTTGAAAATCCTCAACATCCTTATACTAGAGGTTTATTAAAAGCGAAACCTGTTATTGGTGAACGTAAAAATCGGCTATATACAATTGCTGGGCAAGTTCCTAATCTGGTAAATCTTCCAAATACATGTTATTTTGCAGATCGATGCGAACATGTTATGGATATTTGTCGGATGAAGCAGCCGACATTAACTGAAATAGCTAAAGATCAAAAAGCAGCATGTTGGCTTTATAAGGATGGTGATAGTAAATGAGTGAAACATTACTGGAAGTTACAAACTTGAAAAAATACTATTCTTCTAAAGGAATGTTTAAGAAATATGGTGAATCTGTAAAAGCAGTTGATGGAGTAAGCTTTAAGATTAACAAAGGCGAAGTATTTGGACTTGTTGGTGAATCTGGAAGTGGTAAATCTACCATTGGAAAAACTATTTTACGTCTCCATGATAAAACGGAAGGTGAAGTTAAGTTTAAAGGAAAGGATGTATTTTCTCTTTCTAAAAAAGAACTTCTGGACTTTCGTGTGCAAACACAGCTTGTATTTCAGGATCCATTTAGTTCGTTAAATCCTAGACTTCGGGTTGGTGATGTTATTGGTGAGGCAATGGTTCAACATGGAATTGTCTCAAAGAAAGAAGTGCGTGAACAAGTTTTAGA
>DATMJF010000123.1:0-6371 GCA_035554455.1 Rummeliibacillus sp. | reverse complement strand
TACATTAATGTGATTAATGGTGAAATTAATCGTTTATCATCGCTAACACAGCAACTATTATTATTAACTTCATTGGATCAAACAAATAATCTAGTCAAACCTGAACATATTGAATTATCACGCTTGATCAAAGAATTAGTTCGCCAATATCAGTGGGCCATTGGTGAAAAAGGGATAATGCTTAGTTATAATTTGCCTGAAATTAGTATTGAAGGTGATCCAGTTTTACTGAACAATGTGTTCGATAATTTACTAACAAATGCGATGAAATATAATCGTGATGGTGGTCGAATGGATATTTCGTTAGAGGAGCATGCAAATCATATCATTATTTCATTTAGTGATACGGGTATCGGAATGACTAAAGAACAACAACTGCGTATTTTTGACCGTTTCTATCGAGCCGATACTTCTCGAACAAAGTCAACTCCAGGAACAGGACTTGGACTTTCAATCGTGAAGTCTATTATTACAATGCATCATGGCAGTATTTCAGTTGATAGTGCAGTAAACCAGGGTACTACTTTTACGATTACATTACCGAAGCAATACTCAAAATCCAGTAGCTAATTTAGTTACTGGATTTTTTTTACATTTTTTATTCATATTCCATTCATAATCCCCTTGTATAGTAAGGGTATCAACAAAACAGGAGGATGATGAAAGATGTTTTCATTATCATTAAAAGAAATTCAATTTTTTAAACTACGTTATATATTAATTGGCTTTATCTTATTTTTCATATCGGCTTTAGTCTTTATCATTAGCGGACTGGCTAATGGGTTGGCAAATGATAACGCCTCGTCTATGAAAAATATGAATGCTACTAGCTTCTATTTAGCTAAAGATTCGGAAAATCGATTGGATCGTTCTCATTTTTCAGAAAATGATATTGCAAAAATGGACAATGATCACGCTCAAGCTTTTGGATTACAAATGATGTCACTTAAAGATACAGACTCAAAGAAAAAAGTTGATGTAACATTAATGGGGCTAAACCCAGAGAAGTTTATTATGCCCACTGTAACAGAGGGTAAACACTTAAATACAACTACAAAAAACACAGTTGTCGCAGACAAAACACTCCAAAAGCAGGGTGTTAAAATTGGGGACAAACTTTATGAAGAAAATACAAAAACAACATTTACAGTAGTCGGTTTTACAGAAAATCAAACGTACAGTCATACACCTGTTGTCTTTATGAATAATAAAACATGGAATGCATTTTTTGGAGGGAAAGAACGCGCTTCTTATAACGCTATTGCAGTACAGAACTCCTCTAGTAATACAAAAGCAGATGTTGAAAAACACGTCGCTGATGGGAAATGGGTTTCTAAAGACGATGTTGTGAAAAAGATGCCAGGATATGATGCTGAACAAAGCTCATTATTTATGATGCTTGCATTTTTAATCGTAATTGCAGTGTTCGTACTAGCAGCATTCTTCTATATTATGACTATTCAAAAAGTAAACCAATTTGGTATTTTAAAAGCAATCGGTGCAAAGAACGGCTTCTTAATTGGCTCTACTATGCTCCAAGTGCTTGTACTTTCAATTATTAGTATTAGTCTTGCAATTGGCTTTGCATTTATTTTGCAAAAGATTATGCCAAATGGAATTCCATTTGTCTTTGACTTTGCGTTAATCATGAAATTCGGTGGCGTATTATTAGCCGTTTCATTACTTGGTGCACTTTTCTCAAGCACAAGTATTGTGAAAGCCGATCCACTACAAGCAATGGGGAGAGTTGAATAATGACTACAATACCTTTACAACTAAAATCAATTACAAAGAAATTCAAAGATGGGGATAAAGAGATTGAAATCTTACACAATGTAGATTTCAAAGTTGAACCTGGTGAATTCGTTGCCGTTGTTGGGCCATCTGGTTCTGGTAAAAGTACAGTTTTATCTATTGCAGGTGCACTTCAAAGTCCAGACGGTGGAGAAGTATTGATCAATGGTGAAAATATAGCTAACTATAATGAAAAACAAAAGGCAGATGTTCGTTTACGCTCTATCGGATACATTTTCCAAGCTTCCAATTTAGTACCTTACTTAAAGGTAAAAGATCAATTAAAACTTGTAACTGAATTAGCGGGTAATTGGAATGATGAAGCAAAAAAACGTGCAGATGATCTTTTAGAATCTGTTGGATTATCAAATCGTGCAAACAAATTCGTACAGCATTTATCTGGTGGTGAAAAACAACGTGTAGCCATCGCCCGAGCTTTTATGAATGAACCTGACATTATTTTGGCAGACGAACCTACTGCTGCCCTCGATTCTTCTAGAAGTAGCGAAATCGTTGAACTCATTGCTAAAGAAGTCCATGACAAAAACAAAGCTGCAGTGATGGTAACACATGATGAATCTGTTCTTCACTACTGCGATAAAATCTATGAAATGCAAGATGGACATCTTGTATTACGCGATAATGATCTTTTCATGCCTCAACAAAATGATGCTTTTCTTGAAGAAGTAAGAGGTTTCTAGAACTTCAGCTCAGCATTTTAATGTTGATCATTGTAAAAACTAAGGGAAACCCAATTTTCTAAGGGTTTCCCTTTTTTATTAAGCTAATGGCTAAAATGCCAGCTTATTATTTTTATGAAGTTATAACTGGCAGCTCGATGATAAACTGCAACATTCCATCCTTATACTCCGCGTCAATTTTACCCCCATGTAGTTCTACAATGCTCTTAGCAATTGCAAGTCCTAGTCCTGAACCATCCGCTACACTTGTTCTCGATTGGTCTTTTTTATAAAATCGCTCAAATAAGCTCATTAGCTCTTCAGATGTAAATTCAGCACTTTCATTTGCGATACAAATGCGAAAATTGACTTCTTTTCTTTCGAGGGAAACAAAAATCTTACCGTCACCTGTACTATATTTAATTGCATTTATTAATAAATTGTCAAAAACTCTGACAATTTTTTCAGAATCTAGTGTAGCAAAGATGCGTTCCTCTGAGAAATTTTTTATTAATGAACGGTGATTTTCCTCTGCCTGCGGGATTAACTCTTCAATTAATTGATCGAGAAGTTCATTGATACATACCTCTTGTTGCTCAAGAACAATACTTTCATTCGTTAGTTTCGTATATTCAAATAAGTCATCAATCAGTTTTTTTAATTGTTCGGATTTTGAAAAAGCAATCTTTAGATACTCATCATACTGCTCTTTTGTTTCATACCTCTCTTCTCTTAACAATCGTAAATAGCCCATAATCGAGGTAAGGGGGGTCCGTAAGTCGTGTGATACATTTGTGATTAATTCACTTTTTTGTTTTTCTACCCTTCGTTCCATTTCAATACTTGTCATGATTGCTTCAGCCATACGATTTACATTGTCTGTTAATACAGCAATCTCATCCTGCCCTTTTTTCTTAATTCGATAACCTAAATTTCCTTTAGCGATTTCCAAAACCCCCTTCGCCAACATCTCAATTTGATTCATTTTTCGTTTCGTTATATAGAAGAATGAAAAGGTAAATACAGCAATTCCAATAAATAATGGGATAAGGCCCTCCTTCGAACTTGCGATAACCATTCCCTCTGGAATACCACTGACAAACAAATATAAGTTTTTATCTTCTATTGTTAATGGATAAAAGGCAATAAATTCTTGTCGCAATTGCTCGATTGCCGGTATCTCATAATTATAGAGTGGATGGTTAATCGTAAAATCCATTGCATTCCGAATCTTAGAATGCAAATTGATTTGTTCCTCTTCCACTTGCTTTGTTTTGTATAAAACCTTTCCGTTCTCATCGGTAACTATTACTTTCAATGCACTCTGTTTCATTTCCAGCTTTACATTTTCTGATTCAATCATTTGCTGTAAAGCTTCTACACTATTTTCATTGATAGCTAAATCTGCGGCACGCTGCGCTTGATCATTTATTTGCTGCATCCCTTGACTATAGTCAAGGGTAGCTGTTTGGTTGAACGGAAGTAACGGCAGTAACAGCAGTGTGGCTCTTGCTGCAAGTAAACCTAAAAATGCGCAAAGAATAAAAGTCGTCAATAGTTGAATTCTAATACTCTGCCGAACTTTTGTAATGGCATTTACAATGAGCATTTTTAGTTTATTTAGTAAATATTTGAATGCCTTAATGATCTTTCTCAATTTTATAACCTACTCCCCATACTGTTTTAATATATTGAGGATTTCTTGGATTTGTCTCAATTCTTTCTCGAATTTTGCGAATATGTACCATTACCGTATTTTCATACTGAATAGCCTCTTCCTTCCAAACCTTTTCATAAATTTGCTCAGCACTCATCACCATGCCTTGATTTCTTGCAAGTAATTCAAGAATTGAAAACTCCCTTGGCGTAAGCTTCACTTTTTCATTGTTGACAATTACTTCATGTGTTGCAGTATTTATTCGCATATCGCCAATTTCTATTTCATTCTCGTTCATCATATCTAGCCGATTCATTTTGATATATCTACGAAGCTGAGACTTTATGCGCGCAATTAGCTCTAAAGGGTTAAAGGGCTTTGTTACATAGTCGTCTGCCCCTAATGTTAATCCAACAATTTTATCCATATCCTGCGATTTTGCTGACAGCATAATAATCGGCATCTCGGCTATTTCCCTTACCTTCATACACATCTCAATGCCATCCACATTCGGCATCATAATATCTAAGATAATTAAATGTACTTTATGCTTCTTTAAAAGACTTAGCCCCTCCTCTCCATCACTCGCCTCAAGTACTTCGTAGCCTTCGTTTTTTAAATAAATCGCAATAAGATTTCTAATCTCTTTTTCATCATCAACAATAAGTATTGTTTCTTTACTCATCTAATCCCACCAATTTCAAAGTATATTAAACTATCAGGTATATTAATCAGAACCATCATCATAGCGTGGTGTTGATTTCCGTTCCGTCTGGCCGTTTTCCTGGGGGCGTCCGTTGATCCGCTTTGGCCAAAAGGATGTTGGTCACGAAGGCGTTATCACAGGACGGGATGCTTTTAACTTTCGTTCCCCTACCCGCTCGCTCCAGGGTCTCATCTGTGACGCTGATCCCCAAGGAGTCGCCCAGTCTCCACTCCAATCAACCTCTTTGCATACAATACACTTCCTAATTTTAACTATTTTTTTATTTTTCGTATATAAAAATAATAAAAACATTCTACGATATCGACTTTAATTTTCGTGCATAAAAATAATAAAAACATCCTAAAATACCGACGAAAGCGCCAAAATATATACCGTATTTTGTTGCTAGTATGGAAATGTTTTCAATGTATTTTCCAAAGAACAAACCAAGTGTAAAGTAAATCAATGTCCAAACAAAACCTGCTGAGTAATAATACAAAGCGTATTTTTTAAACGCCATGTTGTTCATACCGACTAAGTATGGAAGTATATGTCTCACAATTGGTATGAAATAGCTTATAACTAAAGCAAAATGACCATATCTATCTATTAGTTCTTTTGACTTTAATAAATATTTAGCCTTTTTCTTTTTCACCAATTTATCAAGTATTTTATGGCCAAACACTTTACCAAGGAGAAATCCTAAAGAAAGTCCTGAAACTGCACCAAGATAAGTTATTACAAAAGCTTTTAATACACTCATTTTTCCTAAAGATGACATAAATCCGCCACTCATAACGATCATCTCATCAGGAAGAGGCATGCCCACAATTCCTAGCCATAAGCTGAAAAATAAAGCAAAATAACCATATTGCTCAATATATGATAAAAGATCCTGTAACCCCATTAACTAACCCCCTTATTTCCAAGTTTGCAGCTCAGTACATAAGCTGGCGGAAGGTTAACCCACACTTTTTCATGTGAAATGTTCTCAAAAAAATGTTGAATAAAGGATTTCTTTACAAGTGAATATTGGAATGTAATAAATTCTCCGTCCTCTAAGCAATCCTTTACATTTCGTAAAATACGTGATGAAATATCAGGATTCAAAGATGTAAAAGGTAACCCAGATACGACATAGTCAATTTTTTCGATATTTAATGCTGACATATACATGCATAAATTCTCAGCTGATCCGTGTATAACGATCACACTCGGCTCATGTTCAAATTGTTTACGTAGCTTTTCACAAAATACCTTATTATTTTCAATAAGAATTAGCTTTGTTGACTGCTCTTTTCTTTTCATTAGCTCATTCGTAAATGAACCTGTACCTGGGCCTAGTTCAACAATACATTGGGCTTTTTCAAAGAAAATTGTTTCGATCATTTTTTTTGCTAACTTTTTTGAACTAGGTGAAATCGCACCTATATTTTTTGGTTGTTTAATAAATTCTGTAAGGAACGTTATAAATTGCATAAATTTTCTCCCCGATCATGTGTAATATTAGATTGTTTTTAATATAACGAGAATT
>DATMJF010000122.1:0-2539 GCA_035554455.1 Rummeliibacillus sp. | reverse complement strand
CCAGCAACACGTTCAAAGTAAATGTCGTTTTCCTCCAACACTTGAAGTGCTCCCACAAATGCAAATCCTTTAATCCCTCCACCTGAAAAAACGCCATCGACGAGCATAGTTTTCCCTCCTTATCCGTACTCTTTATACTGTAAGAAATATGTGGTTAAATTAGAACTTATGTCGGAATTTTTTTGTATATAACTGAATCAATTTCATAAATGTTTTACTACTTAACAAATACGAACATTATATAGTTGATTTGAATAAATGATAAGCTCTTCATTTCCGCTACAGACGGACGCTTTCCGCGGGCAAGCATCAAGCCTCCTCCTCACTTCGTTCGTGCGGGGTCTTGATTGGCTTGCTTTTCCCGCAGGAGTCGCCGTCTTTCGCTCCACCAAAATATGCAATAGGATATGGAGTTATACAGAGTTCAAGTAAAAGTAACATGTTGTGTTTTTAGTGAAATAGTCGAATTATGAAATTAATTCAACTGTTTTAAAGTTTTTAAAACAATCTCAACGATAAAATGAAGATGGTGTTGTATTAATATTTTCTTCTTTTTGAGGGAAATACCTCTAAATATACTAATTTTTATTGCAACTCATTAAAAAAATTTGTTAAAGAAAAGGACTTGCATAATATAAATTACATGCTAAGCTATATATGGAAACTAAATAACACTAGGGGTGTCCATAATTGGACTGAGACTGAACGGATGTTCTAAACCCTTTGAACCTGATCTAGTTCAAACTAGCGGAGGGAAGTGAGTCGTGTTTAATGAAATTTGTTATGCATCCCCACTCTACTTCGAGTGGGGTTTTTTATTTATGTACCGAAGCCTCTCATTCAGTTAGAGTTGGATAAATAAAAAATTCACTTAAAAATTAAATAGCTTATATCTACTAGGGGCGCCCTATTGGCTGAGATTGTACCCTTTGAACCTG
Organism: Rummeliibacillus sp.; assembly: GCA_035554455.1. Taxonomy (GTDB): domain Bacteria; phylum Bacillota; class Bacilli; order Bacillales_A; family Planococcaceae; genus Rummeliibacillus. Next base: position 1,601 of record DATMJF010000122.1, on the reverse strand, counting down.
ATCTAGATCATTCTAGCGTAGGAAAGTAGTTTCACATCACTTGTTTGGTGTTATTTACGAAACTGCTTTCTATTTTAGAAAGCAGTTTTTTATTTTATTAAGAAAGGAAATTAACATGGCACTTATTTTAAAAAACGTATCCTATAGCTTTAAAAACGAAGACAAACAAAAAAAGAATGTCATCTCACATTTGAACATGGAAGTACAGCAAGGTGAATTTGTTTCGATCATCGGTCAAAGCGGGACAGGAAAAAGTACAATTTTAAGATTGATTACAGGCCTTCTTCAACAAGATGAAGGGGAAATTCAGATTAACCAAAAAGACATTTCCCTCGGGGATGTTGGCTATATGCCGCAGAAAGATTTACTACTTCCCTGGCGTACGATTCTTGAAAATATTATGCTTGCTTCCGAAATTCAAAAGGATTTACGAATCACAAAGGAAGAAGCAAGAATGTGGTTGAAGCGTGTTGGTCTTATTGACTATGAAAATGCTCTCCCAAAACAATTGTCTGGAGGAATGAGACAACGTGTAGCTTTTTTGCGAGCTTTATTAACAGGAAAAGATGTACTACTACTCGATGAACCGTTTGGTGCTCTTGATGCGTTAACGAAAAAAGAAATGCAGGCATGGCTATTATCCATTTGGCAAGATTTAAACAAAACGATTGTATTTATTACGCATGATTTAGAAGAAGCCATTTACTTAAGTGATCGCATTTTACTATTACATCGAAAGAAGGAACTAGAAGAAATTACGGTAGCATTGCCAAGACCTCGCCAACCAGAAATGATTCATTCTCAGAAAATAGTAGCATTACGACAAGAATTGGAGAAGAAAATTTCAAATGAAACAGATTAAATATTTTCTACAAACCTATAGTTTATTTTTAATTGTATCAATTATTTCTCTAGATATTGTTGAATGGCTTGTACGAACTGAAATTGTACCAAGCTTTATCATTCCCGCACCGACTGATGTCGTTAGAATGATAATCGATAATTGGCGTCCTTTACTCGTTGAACATTTAAGTGCAACCATGCTTGAATTTTTCATTGGTTTTTTAATAGCTGTCGTAGGGGGTGTTATATTAGCCGTCAGCATGTTCTTTTCAAAAACAATCGAGAAAATTGTTTATCCTGCAGTCGTCATTTCGCAAATGATTCCGATTATTGCCTTATCCCCTATTTTTGTTCTGTGGTTTGGCTATACCATTTGGAGTAAGGTTGCCGTGACAATCCTTATTTGTTTTTTCCCAATTGTCGTAGGGACTTATGATGGATTAAAGTCGTGTGATAAGGAATATATCGAATTATTACGTTCAATGGGGGCATCACGTTTTCAAATATTTCAAAAGCTACATATTCCAATGGCTCTCCCCTCTTTTTTCTCAGGATTTAAGATGGCAATAGTTTTTGCGCTCGTTGGGGCAACCATTGGTGAATGGCTCGGAGCTAGTGAAGGCTTAGGATACTATAGCCGTAGGATGTCTGGAAACTTAAATGCGGAAGGTGTTTTTGCAGCGATTTCTGTGTTAACAATCGTAGGCATTCTGTTGTTTGCAATAGCTTCTTGGATTGAAAAGAAAGTAACGAATAAA
>DATMJF010000121.1:0-6089 GCA_035554455.1 Rummeliibacillus sp. | reverse complement strand
ATTTCATTTCGCCGAATGTCATGTTGGTTTTCATATTGTTACCTACAGCAGCTAAAATATCATCGTATTTTGTAAGTGATGATATAGAAGAAGCTTTTTTAATAATGGCTTCTAAGATCATTTGTTGACGCTCGCCACGTTTAATATCGTTATCCTGATGGCGTGTACGTGCGAGAGCTAATGCTTCTCTACCACTTAATGTTTGCATACCTGGTTTTAAGTTAACAGTACGCTTATCATTTTCATCAAGTTCATGCATTGCATAAGGTACATTTACTTCAATTCCGCCAAGCGCATCTACAATTTGGATAAATGCGTCGAAGTTTAAACGATAATAATAATCTACTGGAACATCTAGTAGATTTTCAACTGTATCGATTGTAGCTTGAGTGCCACCGAATGCGTGAGCGTGTGTAATTTTATCTTCATGACCTACATAAGGAATATACACATATGAATCTCGAGGAATACTTAGTAATTTTACAGATTTATCTTTGTTGTTTAATGTTGCAAGCATAAGAGAATCTGAGCGTGAGTGGTCAGAACCTTGTTCCCTCTTTTCACTATCATCGATCCCAACAAATAAAATGGAAATATTGTCTTTTAAAGGCTCGACTTTTGCATCCCTTAATTCGGATTTAACGCGTGTATTATTTTTATCGTAAGCTTTATTTGCAGCTTTTTCGCCTTGTTTATAAAGGTAGAAAGCATAAGTTCCAGCAGAAACAACCATTAAAGCAATCAATATTAAAAGGATTTTTAAAAACGAATGTTTCTTTTTTTTCCTAGGTGCTTTTTTCTCCTTTTTCGCCTGTATTCTTGAATTTGTCATATATAATCTCCTCTAAGTTAGGAATACTAATCTACATGTTGTATTTGACGCTAAACACAAAAATAAAGTTTCCGCTTTTTCGTGCAGCGAATTTAATTATACTATGAGGAATTAAATCAGTAAAATGAATTTTTAGTTATTATTTCTGTCAAATTCCAAAAATAACTTGTCGTCACATGTAATAATAGCTTGTCCGCTAGTCATTTCGGTAAGCCATTCCCTAAACATAGATTCTTCCTCATTTGGCACAAAAACATAAATTTCCACATGACCTGCATAGTTTATGTCCCTTATAATATAGGAAGAGTTTCGAATTTCATTTTCAAGTTTTCCTAACCAAACATATTCGACATCAATCTTCATAAGATGATGGACTCGACGTTCAACAATACCAGAAGCATCAATTCCAGATGTAGTGGCCTTGCCATAAGCACGGACTAAGCCTCCTGCACCTAATTTAATGCCTCCGAAGTATCGCGTGATCACAACTACCGTATCTTGTAAATGTTGTTTTTTTAGCACTTCTAAAATGGGCACTCCAGCTGTTCCACTTGGTTCACCATCATCATTTGCTTTCTGGATTTGGTCATGCTCGCCAATTAGGTATGCAGAACAATTATGAGTAGCTGAGGAATGTTCTTTTTTGATGGATTGAATAAATTCTATAGCTTCTTGTTCGGATTCCACTCTTTTACAGTTAGCAATAAATCTGGATTTAGATATTACTATTTCACTGGTTCCAGTACTTTTTAGTGTTAAATAATTTTTTCGCATGTTACACTCCTCATTAAATAGGTATTACCTAATGAAACCTTTGACATCTTCTTGACATCATAATTTAATAGTCATAGGACTGACTAATGATATAATAATGACTGGGGTACAGTAGGATAGGTGTATTTTTGGTATTTATTTTAAATGTAGCACAAAATGTAAGGGTGATGTAAATGTTAAATGATAAAGTTGATTTGAAATCATTAGATCTGATTTTCAATCGAATGGTTAAAACGATTGATGAATCGAAAAATGACATCTTTACGATTAGTGAACAAAGCCGAAGAACATTTGAAGAGATGAAACTTGAACTAGAAGAAGTTCGTTCTAATATAGAGAATGTAATATCCGAAAATGATGTACTCGAAGCGAAGTCAAGACTTTCAAGAAGTCGCTTAGCAGAAGTATCAAAGAATTTTAAAATATTTTCGGAAGAAGAAATTCACAAAGCCTACGATCAAGCAAATAAAATACAAATTCGCTATTCAATTCTTCAAGCGGAAGAAAAACAATTACGAGAAAAACGAGATGATTTAGAAAGACGAATGCGCAGTCTACTTGATACAATAGAGAGAGCGGATCATTTAGTAAACCAAGTGAATGTCGTTTTAAACTATTTAACATTCGATCTTAAGCATATTGGTCCAGCACTTGAGAATGCTAAGATGAAAGAAGATTATACGATTAAAATCATTGAAGCAACGGAAGAAGAAAGAAAACGTATCTCAAGGGAAATACATGATGGCCCTGCTCAAATGCTCGCGAATGTATTGTTACGTACAGATTTAATCAATCGCACATATGAAGAGCGTGGTGTTGAACAAGCTATAAAGGAATTATCATCACTAAAAGATATGGTACGAGATGCGTTACATGAAGTTCGACGTATTATCTATGATTTGCGACCTATGGTTCTAGATGACTTAGGAATCGTACCAACTTTGAAAAAATATTTGAAGTCAGTAGAAGAATACAACGAAGGTACTATAGTTCATTTTAATTCAATAGGTGAACAAGTTCGTATAGGTACAAATTATGAGGTTGCTGTCTTCAGATTGGTTCAGGAAAGTGTCAATAATTCAATTAAACATGGTAAATCACGCGATGTATGGATAAACTTTGAGTGGCGAAAAGAACACTTCAATATTACTATTAAGGACAATGGTATTGGGTTCGATACAAATATTGTAAAAAAGAATTCCTTTGGATTAATCGGTATGCGTGAAAGAGTCGAATTATTAAACGGAGAAATAAATTTAACATCTGCTGAAAAACAAGGTACACGAATTATGTTTAAAATCCCCGTAAATCAAGATGAGAAAAAATAAGGGACCAATTTTAGGAGGAAATATTAATGACAAAAATAATTATTGTAGATGATCACCAATTATTCCGTGAAGGTGTTAAACGAATTTTAGATTTTGAAGATACTTTTGATGTAGTAGCAGAAGGCGATGACGGTGTAGATGTCGTTAATCTATATGAAGAATATCAACCAGATGTGGTATTAATGGATATCAATATGCCACAAAAGAATGGTGTAGAAGCTACTTCAGAACTATTAGAAAAATATCCTGATGCAAAAGTGATTATGCTTTCTATCCATGATGATGAATCATATGTTTCACATGCACTAAAATCTGGTGCGCTTGGATATATGCTAAAAGAAATGGATGCAGATGAAATTGTCGATGCAATTAAAATCGTAGCAACTGGTGGTTCATACCTACATCCAAAAGTAACACGTAATTTAGTAGCGGAATATCGCCGTTTAAGCGAACGCGAAAACAAAGGATCTTTCCATCAAACAGAGATTCGCCGTCCCTTCCACCTACTTACAAAACGTGAATGTGAAGTTCTACAACTTTTAACAGATGGACAAAGTAACAGAGCAATCGGTGAAACGTTATACATCTCTGAAAAAACTGTGAAAAACCACGTATCAAGCATTCTTCAAAAAATGAATGTAAACGACCGTACACAAGCAGTTGTAACAGCGATTAAAAACGGCTGGGTAGAAGTTCGATAATAACATAAAAATTAGTAATAAACGAATTAGTATAAGGCTAGGGTGACTGGGAATACAACAGTTGCTCTAGCCTTTTTTCACTATTTTGATGGTGTAAACTGTTGATTTATATAAGAGGAATTTTCACGTCTATCAACAGTGTAACTTAATATAGCCCATATTAAAAATGGCAAAATTATGACATATTTCTGCTAGAAAGTAACTTTAAATGACATTTAAATAGATTCTGGATTATACTAATTGAGTATGTCTTAAGTATCCCTAAAGTGTCATAAGTAGTACATAGAAACTTATTTATAACGATTACGTCTTAATAATTATTGAGATTACAGACATTATGAATTTTAAGAAATTTGGGTATTCTAATTCCAAGGAGAATGTAGGAGGGTTTTATATGGCTTTTAAAAAGTTAGCACTTGTCGGAATTTGTGCTTTAATGTTAGCGGCATGTGGAAACAATGATAGTGCTAAAGAAAGTAGTTCTGGTTCTACAAAAGATAGTGATTACACATCACAAAATAATTCGATTAATCATGGGATACCAGATACACAGCAAAGCAATACAGAATCTACACAAGATTCGACAAAATCAACTGCAAGTGAAAATTCGACAAATTCTAGCAAAGAACAAACATCACCCGATTCATCTACTTCCAATAAGGATGACCAAGTAGGCTTCGAAATAAATTCAGATGGTAAAGTCGAAGAAGCAAAATCTATTCCGAATGAAGAAAAGATAGCGATTACTGCTGCTTTCAAAGAAAATATAGATGCATTCAATGACAAAGACATCAATCGTTATGCGGCGACGATTTCCGAAAATCCAAAAGGGTTCAATCGTCAAGAAGACATTGATTATGCTAAACAAGTGTTCAAAGAATATGACGCAAAACGAACAGCCAAAAATATAACAATCAAAAAATACAAAAAAGATTATGCAGAAGTATTTGCAAATGTAAAAGTTTTTATGAAACAAGATAACAACTCATTTTCACAACCGACAAATCAGGTATCAGTAATGGTCAAAGAAAATGGGAAATGGGTAATTTCAGCAATTTATGTAATGGGGACAAAAGAATAGGTGATTTATTTAGAGGATGCAGGGGTTACCTTTGCATTCTTTTTTATCCCGCATTAACGGGCAGTAAGACCTCCACCTCAAGATTGAGAGAGAAGCGAAGAAGATAGGTGGGGGGAAACTGCCCGTAAAAGCCCGATTGGTTCGGTCCAACAGGATGTTGGACACTCAGTTGTTGCCACAGGACGTGGCGAAATTAAACTGAGTTCTTTTTTCAGTGGGGATGAAGCCCCCCAACTGATGGAAGTTTCACTTTATTGAAATTTGACCTACAATATAAAATCAGCCAAACTAGAAAATAATCATATTTATTATTAACATTGATAGAAATATATTATAAAATTAAGAAATTAGGTAGGAGAGTGAATTCATTTATGACAACAGCAATTGTAACAGATAGTACAGCCTATTTGTCCCAAGCTGAACAACAACAATATAATATTCACGTAGTACCGCTTAGTGTAATTTTTGAACACGAAACATTTGCAGAAGGCGTCGATATAGATGTTGCTACTTTTTATGATAAAGTCCGAAAAGCAAAGGAGCTTCCTAAGACCTCTCAGCCACCGATCGGCGAGTTTGTCACTTTATTTGAAAAGCTAGCAAAAGACTATGATGAAATTGTAACGATTCATTTATCAAGCGGTATTAGTGGTACATATCAAGGCGCAGTCCAAGCTGGAGAAATGGTCGATGGTATCGACGTCTACGGCTTTGACAGTGAAATTGCTTGCGCAGTCCAAGGTTTCTATGTAGTAGAAGCTGGGAAAATGGCTCAAACTGGCGCTTCAGCAAAAGAAATCATCGCCAAACTAGATGAGATGAAAAAAACAATGCGTGCATACTTTATGGTAGATGATCTATCTCATTTACAACGCGGTGGACGACTTTCTGCTGCATCTGCATTGATTGGTGGCTTGCTTCAAGTCAAACCTCTACTGCATTTCCAAGACAAAGTTATCGTACCATTTGAAAAAATTCGCACACGTAAACGCGCTCTAAAACGAGTTGAAGATTTATTAGGTGAAGACGTAGCGGTGCATCCAAATATCGAAGCAGTTGTCATCCATGGAAACTGTGAAGCTGAAGGAAAAGAATGGCTAGCTACATTAAGCGAAAAATATCCATCTGTACACTTCAAACTAAGCTACTTCGGCCCAGTCATCGGCACTCACCTTGGCGAAGGCTCTGTGGGACTTGGATGGTATAGAAAATAGGATTATATGAAAAACGTATCTCACCAGATTTCTTGGTGAGATTTTTTTGCGGAAAGTAAAAAAGATCCCAATGGTCTTTATTGTCCGCGGCAGAATTTAGATTAATATGATCCAAAATGTAGCCGCGAATAATGAGAGCATTTAGTCATTTCACGGGTT
>DATMJF010000120.1:0-5327 GCA_035554455.1 Rummeliibacillus sp. | reverse complement strand
CAATGTTCGTGGAAAGGAGCCACAATTGAAATTTCGAGATTACCATCCACCTGTTCTTTTAGTTCTAAGTATATGTACTTTAGTTTTCTCTCCTTTAGTCATACTGCTGATGCCATTGATTCTTTCTGAAACAATATATTTTGATAGAGATAATTGGATAATTGTTACGCCTAATGTGAATTATATTTTAATAGCTGTATCCTCTTTGTGCATCCTTTTTATCTTGCTCTTATTTTACTTCTTTAAAATTAATATGTACTCCTTGTCCATTGGAAGTGGACTCCTTATTATTAGTCTGTTGCTTGTCTATGCTTCTGCGAAATCTTGTATAATCATTAGCGAACAAGGCATTCAAACACAAGGCCCGATCACTAAAAAGCATACTTATGATTGGAAGGATATAAAAAGAATTGATAATCAATTAGAGAAGTCAGCTGGAACGCGCAGACATTATATTTTCTATTTTCATAATGGCGAAAAGCTAACGATTATGCAAAATGGACTATTCACTCATGAAGTAACGAGTAAAATTTACTGGCAGGCAAAATATGAGAATATTGATTTTAATGAATATTGACCGTTATTTCATTTTTTTAGTAGTATTTTGAATCTGCGCTATCTCTAATTAAGTTATCTATCCCAATACCCTGCCATATACATTACTCTATAATTCCTAATTTCCTTTTGTAATAAAAATACATTATGGTATATTATGGATATAAATTCATAAAAAGGAGATGAATTTGATTAGAAAATATTTATCAAGAAGACCAATTATGAACTTGATAATTATGATTGTTTTCTTTTTGTTATTCACATCTTCTGTAAATGCACTTAAATGGGCGTATCCCTTTGTATCATGGGATGGGTATGTCTATCAAGTATTAGATGAAAGGCTTCCGGACGAAAAAATCGGTAAGGAGATTGGTGAGGTCGATACGATACCAGATGAAATTGGCGATTTTAACGGAAACGCCTCAAATCGGTACGATATTGGAACAAAGTATTATCAAATTGTAGGTAAAAAAACTTCCAAAGCAATCGCTGTGAGAGATGGTAATGAGTATCTGAAAGCAGCAATTGAATATAAACAAACCTTCTCTCTTTCATTCTTTTTAAAGGAACATTCAAAGATGCTTAAAATGATTGGTTTGGCCATAATCGTGATTCTTTTATTAATACTTTTCCGTAACTTAGCTCTAAAAATGAAAAATAAAACTTAGGAGGATCTATGACTAATAAACCGTTCCCTGATATGTAATTTTATAAACAAGCAACCAGCAAGTATCTGTTAGATATTTGCTGGTCGTCCGTTTTCTTATTTAAATAAATTAATCGTTGTAATGATGATTGGCATACCAAATACATCGATTAAAAACGCACCAACTATTGGTACGATTAAAAATGCCCTGCGTGATGGACCGAATTTATTTACTACTGCAGACATATTAGCCATCGCATTTGGAGTTGCCCCTAAACCATGCCCTAAGAATCCTGCTACCATAACAGCTGCATCATAATCTTTGCCTAATAAGCGGAATAATACAAAAACTCCGAATAGGACAATAAATAGAACCTGTACGATAATAATACCGAAAAGTGGCAATGCTAAGTCTGCAATTTCCCAAAGCTTAATACTCATTAATGCCATTGAAAGAAATACACCTAACGAAACATCACCAATTAGGTTAATTTCCTTCATATTAACGAAGCCAGGTTTTACTCGATCTATAATATTACGGGCTACTACAGCAGTAAACATAGCTCCAACATAACCTGGCAATACAAAGCCTGTTAGTGATGAGAAAAAGTCTCCTACGTATGTACCTACAGCCATACAAAGTGTAATCAAGAATACTTGATGCATAAATGATTTTTCTTCTACAGGTTTCTCATCGTTGTCAATATATTCTTCCATTTCTTCAGTAGATGGTTTTAAGTTAAATTTGTTAACCAAATACTGTACAACTGGTCCACCTACTAAACCACCTGCTACCAAACCACAGGTAGCTGCAGCCATTCCAATTGTTACGGCCGAAGAAACTCCTAATTCCTCGATTGTTTGACCATAAGCTGCAGCAGCCCCATGTCCACCTTCCATGGAAACTGCTCCTGCCATTACGCCGAATAATGGGTTAATATCAAACATTTTAGCCAATGAAACGCCAATTACATTTTGCATTAATGCAAGAAAGCCACATGCTAACCAATAAATAATTAATAATTTTCCGCCGAGTTTAACCAGTTTAAAACTTGCTCCCAAACCAATTGTCGTAAAGAATGTAACCATGAAAATGGATTGTAAAGAAGTATCTAATACGATTTCTACAATTCCTGTCGTCTTTAAAATCGTTGCAACAATCGCAAAGATTAAACCACCAACAACTGGAGCAGGAATACAAAATCGATTAAGAAAATTTACTTTCTTTACAAGATATGTACCTAGTAAATACAAAGCTACTGCAAAAAATAGAGTCGTAATTTGGTTGATTTCAATCATTTATTTTCCCCCTTTTGAAGAGCAATCACCGCTTCATTAATTAAATAAGCTCCCAATTTAACCGTTCTATTATTCTCATCAACCTCTGGATTTACTTCACAAATATTAAAACTTGTAACTTTAGGATTTTGACATACATAGCGAATAATGTTTCTTACAATTTTCGGTTCCAGGCCAAATGGTGATGTTGCGCTTACCCCTGGTGCATGTGCTGCACTTAATACATCCGTACATAAGGTTAAAAGAATCACGTCACAGCGTTTTATAAATGTATCCACTGTTTTTATAGTAGATTCAAATCTCATTTCATCCTCATATAAATATGTAACCCCTAATTCATCCGCACGATTAAATAATTCTGTTGTATTACCATATCGCTGTATACCGCATACAAAATATTCTGCATTTTGATCTTCATCTAGAATTTGTTTAAACATGGTACCAGAAGAAGTTTGCTCATCATATTCACGTAAATCAAAGTGAGCATCGATATTTATTAAACCAATTCTAGACTCTTTTCCTACACTTTCTCGAACGCCAAGATAATGTCCATAGAGTGTTTCATGACCTCCACCTATGACAATACATTTTGAATTTGCATTTAATATTTCTTTCACATGACTGCCTAGCTCCGCTTGCGCTTCTTCTAATAGTTTCCCTTCGCAAGTTACATTTCCTACATCATATAAACTAATTTCTTGAGACCCTCTCCAAGCAATGCTCGCTAATTGCTTTCTAATTTCAATTGGTGCCTTTCTAGCGCCAACTCTCCCCTTGTTTCTTCTAACACCTTCATCACATTCAAATCCAATGATAGAAAGTTTCTTTCCTGATTTCTGTTGTAGCTGATGAGCAGGAAGACAGTTTATAGCTTGATGATAACGAAAACTTTCTAAACGCATGGTACTATCTGTTCTCCCACTCCAAATCATAGAATCTGTTTCTTTATACATTCTCTACACTCCTTTGTGCTTTCAAAAAATTCTATAATTTCAGTATAAAATTATTTTTTTATAATTTCTAATACTCATTTTTAATATTATAATAGTTAAAAACTATAAATGAGTTAGGAGTTGATATTCATATGGATTTAAAACAAATGACCTATTTCATCACAATCGTTAAATATCATAGTTTTTCAAAGGCAGCTAGAGCTCTCCATATTTCACAACCATCATTAAGCAACTCCATTCAAAATTTGGAAAGAGAACTTGGAACTCCGCTTTTAGAACGCACTACTCGTAATTTACAACTCACAGAAGTGGGGAAATTATTGTATGAACGAGCTATCATAATGCTACAAGATGTGAAAATTTTACAAGAGGAAATACAAGACATTATTGATGGAGATCGTGTTGAAATTATCATCGGAATGATTGAATCAGCTAATAGATGGTTTGCTAGATTAATGTATGAACATAAACAAACTTATCCTCTTAATGATTTTACGCTGATCGATACTCTTTATAGTAAAACCGTATTAGAGGCTCTATTGCAATACGAGGTTCATGCGGTTGTGACAAACCAAGAGATTATCGATGAAACTATTGAAGCCGTACCGTTATATACCGAAAAATTTGTGGTGGTTCTTCCTAATAATCATCCTTTAATGATTAAAGAAAACATTGATATACAAGATTTATGTAATGTGCCTTTAATCTTAGGAATGCCCTCTTTTCAAACATGTTCCCAGATTATGAGGGCATTTGAACATGTAGAACTCAAGCCACAAATAGAATTCCAAATTGAACGATTTGAAATGGCTAAAATTTTAGTAGAAAATGGTGCTGGTATTACCATTCTCCCTGAAAATTATGTAAAAGATGCTTTACCTTCAACCTTATCCTATCGTTATATTAATAATGATTTATTACAAAGAACCGTATATTTTTGTTATGTTAGAAACCGGCATTTTCCAAGCGCAATCTTAAGTTTCTTTCAGCTGATTAAAAACAACTTCAAAACAGCTCAAGTATAAATTTCTTAATTACTAAGAATTTCGCTTGAAAAACTAACTATTCATATTCATCACAATAATTCATACGAGAGGTGAGCAAAATGGAAATTTCCATCATTTTAACAAATGGCACTCCAAAATATATTCAAATATACGACCAGATTAAAAAAGCAATAATCGCCAAAAAGTTAGTATCACAAAGCAAGTTACCTTCCAAGCGTAATTTGGCAGCTGATCTTGGTGTTAGTGTACATACTGTGAAAGAAGCATACGAACAGCTAGATGCGGAGGGCTTTATATACAGTAAGGAGCGTTCAGGATACTTTGTTTCACCTTTTGAATTTGAATGGCAGCAATCACAGAATACAATTCTTCCCTCTCCTTCTATTGAAATCATCAATTCAAAAGTGGATATTGATTTTCATAACGGTCATATTGATACTGCCACTTTTCCTTATTCAAGTTGGAGGAAATTATACAACAAACATTTCCAACCCGAAAATTTGATTAACAATACTTGGCAAGGTGAGCCTATACTTCGTCAAGAAATAGCATATTATGTTCAGCGTTCACGAGGTGTACAATGTGACTCATCACAAGTTTTTATCTATGGTGGTACACAGCATCAATTACAGGCACTTTGTAACTTTTTCGGGCCATCAATTCAAGCTGGAATTGAAGAGCCAGGATTTAAACGAGCACGTGCTATTTTTAATCAACACTATCTGCATACACATCCTATCGCAGTCGATGAGTTTGGGGTTACTGTACCAACAGAGAAGATTAATTTATTGTACACAACACCAGCCCATCAATTTCCATTAGGGATGGTTATGTCTCTGGAACGCCGTGCAGCATTATTAAAATGGG
>DATMJF010000119.1:0-2168 GCA_035554455.1 Rummeliibacillus sp. | reverse complement strand
TGGAAAAACGCGGTGAGGGGATTCATCATATAGCGTTAGCTGTTACTGGTATAGAACAAGAAATGGCGAAAATGCGTGCAGAAGGTGCTCGTCTATTATCTGAGCAACCGAAAATTGGCGCAGGTGGAGCTAAAGTGGTTTTCGTACACCCTAAATCTTCTTATGGTGTGCTTTACGAATTAGTAGACAGAAGTCAAGCAAAGGAGTAATTAGCATATGGATATGTACGATAAAATCAATGAATTATATGATAGAAAACGTGAAATCGAACTTGGTGGCGGTGAAGCACGAATCGACAAACAGCATGAAAAAGGTAAGTTGACAGCTCGCGAACGTATCGAATTATTACTTGATGAAGGAACATTCGTAGAGATTAATCCTTTTGTAAAACACCGCACAGTGGACTTTGGTATGGCGAAAAAAGAGGGCCCTGGAGATGGTGTTGTAACGGGTTATGGTAAAGTGAATGGTCGACCAGTTTATCTATTCTCACAAGATTTCACAGTATTCGGTGGTGCTCTTGGGGAAATGCATGCTAAGAAAATTGCGAATGTTATGGATTTAGCTGCGAAAAACGGTGCGCCATTCATTGGTATTAACGATTCAGGCGGTGCGCGTATCCAAGAAGGTGTATTATCACTAGATGGATATGGTCACATTTTCTATAGAAACTCCATTTATTCTGGTGTAATTCCACAAATCTCAGTGATCATGGGGCCTTGTGCAGGGGGTGCTGTATATTCTCCAGCAATCACTGATTTCATCTTAATGGTTGATAAGACATCTCAAATGTTTATCACTGGACCAAAAGTTATCGAAACAGTAACAGGTGAACAAATTTCATCTGAAGGACTAGGCGGTGCTAAAGTCCATAACTCTGTAAGCGGTAATGCACACTTCCGTGCAGAAGATGAAGAAACTGCAATTGAACAAATCAAACAATTACTTAGCTACTTACCACAAAACAACACGGAAAAAGCACCAATTGTTAAAGTAGAAAAAGATTCTGAAGATGACAATTATCGTTCAGAACTACTTGATCTTGTTCCAGTTGACCAAACAAAAGCATACGACGTTCGTAAAGTGATTGAACACATTGTAGATGCTGATTCATTTATGGAAGTTCAAAAAGAATTTGCGAAAAACATTGTCGTTGGTTTCGCTCGTATCGATGGTGAATCAGTTGGTCTTGTATGTAACCAACCAAAAGTACTTGCAGGTGGCCTAGATATCAATTCATCTGATAAACTAGCACGCTTTGTCCGTACTTGTGACTCATTCAATGTACCAATCATTACATTTGAAGACGTTTCTGGTTTCTTCCCAGGCGTAAAACAAGAACATGGTGGAATCATTCGTCACGGCGCGAAAATCCTATTTGCTTATTCAGAAGCAACTGTTCCTAAAATCACAGTTATTCTTCGTAAAGCATATGGCGGTGCATACGTTGCGCTTAACTCAAAATCAATCGGTGCAGACATGGTTTATGCGTGGCCAAATGCTGAAATCGCAGTTATGGGTGCATCAGGCGCAGCGAACATCATCCACGCAGGCGAAATCGCAAAATCTGAAGATCCAGAAGCTACTCGTGCGCAAAAAATTGAAGAATACAAAGAAAAATTCGCAAACCCATACGTTGCAGCATCTCACGGCTTAGTAGACGATGTAATCGATCCTCGTGAAACACGTATTAAACTAATGCAATCACTAGAAATGCTTCGTACGAAGAAAGAATCAAGACCATACAAAAAACATGGTAATATTCCATTGTAATAAAGGAAATACCAATTTCATGGTCAAAAAAGTCCATATTATACTATCTAAATATTCATAAAAATATATAAAAACTGACAAAGGCTATCTCTACCGATTAACGGTGAGATAGCCTTTTCTTTTTCATAAAATATTTGATCAAATCGAAACAGTTTAGCATATGGAGAATTCTAGATTAGAGGTTGTTAGAATATGAAAAAAATATTTCTTTCTACATGACTATAGCCTTATACTTTAAGTTGATTTTTGAGTATATTACTACAGCATACAACTATTTGAAAATCCCTATATATGTAAAACGAGTCGAGGTGAATAAATGGAACATTTAGTAAAAGCAACTATTTCAATAATAGGTAGTTTAACCTCTTATTTTTTAGGAGGATGGAGCTTATTAC
>DATMJF010000118.1:0-2452 GCA_035554455.1 Rummeliibacillus sp. | reverse complement strand
CTTATTCTTTAGGCACGCAAATGATTAGTTTAAAATCAAAGATTAATGTTTGGACTGACAGATTAAAAGATATTGAAAATCGATATTGGAATCAGTTTACTGCAATGGAAACTGCTATCTCAAAAGCAAATTCAGTTCAATCAATGTTTGCGTAATTAATAAAAAAGGAGTATCCATATGGCAATTCGATCAGCATATGATGCGTACAAACAAAATAGTGTCAACACTGCCTCACCTGGTGAGTTGACGCTCATGTTATACAATGGATGCATTAAGTTTATCCACCAAGGTGAAAAGGCAATTGAACAACAAAATAAAGAAAAAACAAATGAAAATATAAAAAAAGCACAAGCAATTATTTCCGAACTCATGGCTACATTAGATATGAAATATGATATTTCAAAACAAATGCTTCCTTTATATGAATACATGCATAGACGTCTAATTGAAGCAAATCTAAAAAATGATATTGAGATTTTAAAAGAAATAGAAGGACTTGTAACAGAGTTTCGAGACACATGGAAAGAAGTTATAAAAATAAATCGTCAAAAGCAAAATATTGGTGACCAAATATGACACAAGAGCTAGATCAATTTTTACAAAATTCAATGGAGTTATTAAAATATTTAAAAACTACTCCTACTGCAGAAGAAAGAAGCCAGTATATTACTAAACTTAATGAAATGTTAGATCAGAGAGTTAATATCGCTAGGGTTTTAAAAGAACACAATATTAATCCTTTTGTAGATGGAGAAAACCATGAATTATTACTGAAAATTGATCGAAACATCGCTAATACTCTTGTAGATATAAAAGATAGTATTAAATCAGATATTCTAAATTTAAAGAAAATTAAACAAGATGAAATAAAATATCTTGATCCATATAACCATATTAACTATAACAACGGGATTTACTATGATGGTAAAAAATAAATATCTATTTTTGGGGAGCTGATTGTTTGAAGGTTTCAAATATAGTAGATACGTCAGCAATCAATAGTAAATATGCTGAATTTGCATCAAGTAATATTGTGAGAGAGCCGTCCGTTACTGAAGATTCAAATAAACAGTTATCAGACGAACAAATGAAAAAAATGTTACAACTGACTGTTAATAAATTGAATCAATTTGCAGAAATTCAAAACCGTAATTCTAAGTTTGTGTTTCATGACGGTCTAAAAGAATTTTATGTCGAAGTGGTGGATGCACAAACTGAGGAAGTCATTAAGGAGATACCTCCCAAAAAAATATTAGACACGTATTATGAATTACAAAAAATATTAGGTAAAATTTTTGATGAAAAGATTTAATATTTTAGTAAATCATATTGGATCTAATCAATAAATATTGTTTTAGATCCAATATTTTTATAAACCTTTTTGAACTGTGCATGCTTTAATTATTATTTAAATTAGGTAATAAAATTTTTCTAGTATTATTGTACTGAGTATAAAAAAACACATTAATTTTTTGATTAAGTTGCCGATATAGTTACTTGAATAATAAAAAATTAGGATATAAATTTTAACATCATGAAATGGAGTACATATTATGAGCGTTCTAGAAGATAAAGTTGTATTAGTAACTGGAGGAACGGGTTCCTTTGGCAAAAAATTCATTCGTAAAGCTTTAACATTAGGAGTAAAAAAAATCATTGTTTTTAGTCGTGATGAATTAAAACAATATGAAATGGCTCAGGAATTCACTGATCCTCGTATTCGTTTCTTTATAGGTGATGTTCGTGATAAAGATCGTTTGTATCGTGCATTTGATGGTGTAGATATTGTCATTCATGCTGCGGCTTTGAAACATGTAGGTGCGTGCGAATATAATCCTTTTGAAGCAATTAAGACAAATGTACATGGTGCACAAAATATTGTAGAAGCAGCCATTGATCGTGGTGTGGAAAAAGTGATAGCTCTTTCTACAGATAAGGCTTGTAGCCCAATTAATTTATACGGTGCTACTAAACTTGCATCAGATAAATTATTTATTGCAGCTAATGCTTATGTAGGAGATAAACATACAAAATTCTCAGTTGTACGCTATGGTAACGTGGTTGGTAGTCGAGGAAGCGTAGTGCCTTTCTTCAAAAAAATGCGTGAAACTGGAGTCCTTCCTGTGACAGATGATCGTATGACACGTTTTTGGATCACCCTTGACCAAGGCGTTCAATTTGTTATTGATAATTTAGGCCGTATGCATGGTGGAGAATTATTCGTACCGAAAATTCCAAGTATGAACATTATGGATTTAGCGAAAGCAATTGGCCCAGACTGCGAAGTTAAAATAGTCGGTATTCGTCCTGGTGAAAAATTGCATGAAGCAATGATTACAGAAGATGATGCGCGTCATACAATTGAATTTGACGATTATTATGTGATTCAACCAGAATTTAATTGGTGGTCCGCAGAGTATTCAAAAGGTTCGAAACCTTTAACTGATAATTT
>DATMJF010000117.1:0-2196 GCA_035554455.1 Rummeliibacillus sp. | reverse complement strand
TTAAAGGCATTGGTGAAGCAAAGGCCATTCAGCTGTTGGCGTCTATTGAATTAGGAAGACGTTTACACAAAAAAAGGGCAGATGAACGTTTCACAATTCGTTCTCCACAAGATGCCGCGACCTTTTTAATGCCAGATATGTCTTCCTTATTGCAGGAAAACTTTGTGACGCTATTCTTAAATGTCAAAAATCAAATTATCCATCAGCAAACGATTTTTATAGGGAGTTTAAATGCTTCAATCGTGCATCCCCGTGAAATTTTTCGTGAAGCTGTAAAACGATCAGCCGCCTCGATTATTTGTGCCCATAATCATCCATCTGGTAATCCTTCTCCAAGCCCTGAAGATATCGACGTGACAAAGCGTCTTCAAGAAGCAGGTTTAATCATTGGAATAGAGCTATTAGACCATGTTATTATCGGAGATCATCAATTTATAAGTTTAAAAGAGAAAGGTTATATGTAGTACTATAATTTTTTACTCTTTTCCGTTATAATGAAACTTATGATTTTATGACAGCTACGAAAGTTATGGCTAAAAGAGAAAGGAAGAACAAATAGTGTTTGGATTAGGTGGAAAAGATGTCGGGATTGACCTTGGCACAGCAAATACATTGGTATTTTTAAAAGGTAAAGGAATCGTACTCAGAGAACCTTCTGTAGTTGCGAAAAATACACAATCTGGTGAAATCGTTGCAGTAGGTAACGATGCTAAAAATATGATTGGTCGTACACCAGGCTCAATCGTGGCGATTCGCCCGATGAAAGATGGTGTTATTGCAGATTTCGATATTACAACTGCAATGATTAAATATTATATGGAAGAAGCTATGAAGGCTTCTGGCGGTAACTGGAAAAAACCAAATGTAATGATTTGTGTACCTTATGGTATTACATCAGTAGAACAACGCGCCGTTATTGATGCTTCTCGTCAAGCAGGTGCAAAAGAAGCATATACAATCGAAGAACCATTTGCAGCAGCAATTGGTGCAAATCTACCAGTTTGGGAACCAACAGGTAGTATGGTAGTTGATATAGGTGGCGGTACATCTGAAGTTGCTGTTATTTCATTAGGTGGTATCGTAACAAGTGAATCTGTACGCGTCGGTGGAGATGCAATGGATTCAGCAATTATTGCTTATATTCGTAAAACTTATAACTTAACAATCGGTGAACGTACATCTGAAACGATTAAAATCGAAATTGGTTCAGCAAGCACTGAGGGTGAAGTGGAAAAAATGGAAATTCGCGGTCGTGATTTAGTGACAGGACTTCCAAAAACAATTGAAATTTCATCTGTTGAAATCGTAGATGCATTGAAAGAATCAATTTCTGCGATTATCGATGGCGTGAAAAAAACATTAGAACAAACTCCTCCAGAATTATCTGCTGACGTAATGGAACGCGGAATTGTATTAACTGGCGGTGGCGCTCTACTTAAAAACTTGGACAAAGTAATTAGTGACGAAACAAATATGCCTGTATTTATCGCAGAAAACCCATTAGATTGCGTTGCAATTGGTACTGGTATGGCTCTAGACCACATTGATTTAATTCGTCGTCATCAAACTAAATAAGGGGGATTAGACAATGCCACAGTTTTTCTCGAATAAGCGATTGATATTGCTGCTTGTCGGCGTAATCTTCTTAGTGGCATTGATTAGCTTTTCCTTACGCGATCGTCAAAACGCATCACTTCCTGAACAAATAATTAAAGACACTGTCGGCTTTGGACAATCAATCGTTGCTAAACCGGCAAGCTATTTTACAGGATTCATCAACAATATAGATTCACTAATGAACACCTATGATGAAAACAAACGTTTAAAATCGCGCTTGGAAGAATTTGGAACATTACAAGCTAAAGTCAATGAATTGAAAGTTGAAAATGACAAGTTAAAAGATTTAGTTGGTAAAAAAGATGATTTACGTAACTTTGATCCAATTCAAGCAAATGTTATCGCACGTAATCCTGACCAATGGGAAGAAAAGCTCATTTTGAATGAGGGTTCTACAAGCGGTGTGAAAGTCAATATGGCTGTTCTAACTTCTAAAGGATTAATTGGTAAAATTGTTCAAACGACGCCTTATACTTCTCAAGTTGAATTATTATCAACTACTAATACAAATTACAGAGTATCTGCGGTAGTTGCGACAAAAAAATCAGAAGCATTTGGCTTGATCGAAGGTTTTGATGC
>DATMJF010000116.1:0-2841 GCA_035554455.1 Rummeliibacillus sp. | reverse complement strand
TGATATGGCGTTGTTCTAATTCTTCTTCCATTTTTTCACCTCATAATTGTTTTCGGTCCAAAAATCCTTGAAGGATCATGACCGCTGCCATTTTATCAATGACTTTTTTACGATCTTTGCGACGAACATCCGCTTCAATCAGTAGACGTTCCGCAGCCATCGTTGTTAATCGTTCGTCCCAAAGAGTGACTGGCAGAGAAAATGTGTCCTCTAACAGCTTTGCATAAGCTTGAGAAGCTTCCCCTCTAGGACCAATTGTATTATTCATGTTTTTCGGGAATCCTACAACGAATTCCGTCACTCCATATTGTTGGACGAGTTCACGAATACGTTCGATACCAAACTCTTCGTTCTCCTCATCGATTTTCACAGTTTCAATACCTTGGGCAGTCCATCCAAGTGCATCACTAACTGCTACTCCAACTGTTTTGGAGCCAACATCTAAACCCATTATTCTCATCATTTTTCCTCGTTATTCTTCTTGATATAGAACTTTACAAGTTCATCTAAAATTTCGTCACGTTCTAGCTTACGAATTTTATTACGAGCCTCCTGATGGCGAGGGATATAAGCGGGATCTCCGGATAATAGGTAACCAACGATTTGGTTAATCGGATTATACCCTTTTTCTTCTAGTGCTGCATGAACATGAAGCATGGTTTCTCTTACTTCTTGTTCCATAGATTCTTCTGGGAAATTAAATTTCATCGTTTGATCAAACTTACTCATGCTCAGCACCTCACTTTAAAGTTGTTGAAATAGAAAAATCTTTTCTCTGATAGTATACCTGATTCTTATCACCATTTAAATAGATTTTACATAATTATACACAGAATCCAAAGCTTCTACCAATTTAGAGCCATCTTTTGCTCCAGCCATAGCCATATCAGGTCGACCGCCACCTTTACCACCGCAAAGTTCAGCTACTAGTTTAACGATATTACCAGCGTGATAGTTCCCACCTGCTATATCTTTTGTCACACCCGCACAAAGCATTACCTTTTCACCAGCAGTTGCACCGAGAACGATAATACTATTATCCATTTTTGCTTTCAAATCGTCCATTAATTGACGTAGTTGGTTGTTGTCTTTTGCTTCTACTTTCGTAGCAAGAACAGTAACTTCTCCAATTTGTTGCGCTGCCGAAAGAATATTAGATGCTTGAGCACCAGCTATTTTAGCAGAAAGTGAATCATTTTCACGTTGTTGTTCTTTTAAATCATGTTGTAAACCTTCAACACGAGATACTAAGTCTTTCGGATTTGATTTAAGTAGACTAGCTGTTTGTTCAAGAATACGTTGTTCTTCTTTTGCTGCAAGGTATGCTGCTTGACCAGTAACGGCTTCGATACGTCGAGTCCCAGCTCCAATACCACCTTCAGAAACAATTTTGAAGAAACCTATTTCAGAAGAACGTTTAACGTGAATACCACCGCAAAGTTCAATTGAGTAATCAGATACTTGAACAACTCGTACTACATCACCATATTTTTCACCAAATAAGGCCATAGCGCCCATTGCTTTTGCATCTGAGATTGACATTTCTTCGATAACTACAGGAATGTCTTCCCATACTTTTTCATTGACAGTGCGTTCGATTGTTTCTAACTCTTCTTTTGATACAGCTCCGAAGTGAGAGAAGTCAAAACGTAAACGATCTGGACCCACATATGAACCAGCTTGGTTAACATGATCACCAAGTATATCTTTTAATGCACGTTGTAAAAGGTGAGTTGCTGTGTGGTTTTTGACTGTTAAATTACGTTCGGCGCGATCTACTTTTGCCAATACCTCGTCTTCAACATTCATTTCACCAGATTCGATAATGACTGTATGCAACGCTTGACCATTTGGAGCTTTTTGAACATCTTTCACAAGTGCTGTAAATGAATCATTTGAAATGGTACCGTGATCAGCAATTTGTCCACCCATTTCAGCATAGAATGGTGTTTCAGCTAAAATAACTAATACTTCTTCACCTTCTGAAGCTGTTTTTGCCTCTTGACCATCTACAACCATTGCAGCAACTGTTGTATGGACTTCTAATGATTCATAGCCAACGAATGTGCTTTGCTGAGTTAAGTTAGCTAAAACTTCTGATTGTACATGCATAGAATCAACATCTTGACGTGCATTACGAGCACGTTCACGTTGTGCTTCCATTTCAGCATTGAATCCTTCTTCGTCTACTGTCATACCAACTTCTTCAGCATATTCTTCAGTAAGTTCTACTGGGAAGCCATAAGTATCATATAAACGGAAGGCATCTCTTCCTGGAATTACTGTTTCACCTTTTGCTTTTTGTACTTCTACCACTTCGTTAAAAATAGCTAAACCATCATGAAGTGTTTCATGGAAACGTACTTCTTCATTTTTAATTACACGTGCGATAAATTCTGCTTTTTCTTTCACTTCTGGGTAGTAGTCTACCATAATGTCGCCAACTGTTGGTACTAGTTCGAACATAAATGGTTTTTCGATACCAATTTGTTTTGCATAACGTACTGCACGACGTAATAAACGACGTAATACATAACCACGACCTTCATTTGAAGGAAGCGCACCATCACCGATAGCAAATGCTACTGTTCGAATATGGTCTGCGATTACTTTAAATGGCGTGTTAATATCTTCATCACTACCAAAAATTTCACTTAAATCAATTTCGCCAGGGCGTTTGTATTTTCGATTTGCAAATTCTTCGATTTTTTCGATGATTGGCATGAATAAATCTGTATCAAAGTTAGTAGGGACATCTTGTACTACTGAAGCCATACGTTCTAGCCCCATACCTGTATCAATGTTTTGTTTTGGTAATGGCGTATAGGTGCTATCTGGGTT
>DATMJF010000115.1:0-24254 GCA_035554455.1 Rummeliibacillus sp. | reverse complement strand
TAGACATTTCTTCTGCGTAATTTACATCATGAGGAACTAAATTAATGCATACCATTTTTAAAACCTCCCTGAAGCAATATTTCCTCCAAGGTTGCTTGAATCTCGATCTTTATGTACTATTATCGAAACCGCAACCATTTCCGATTGGATTGTTATAATTATAGACATGAAATAGACACATTTTCAAATAATTGATGTTAAAAATTTAAAAAACCACTTTACAATCAATTATCCTGGTCAATCCCATACCTAATTGTGTTAAAATTTGGATAAAAAGAAGGTTTTAGGTTTATATATATAGAAATAATATTGGTACAAAAGCATAAGGAGATGTTGTGAATGAAGGATCTTAACACGGCTATTTTTCTTTTGGTATTAGGTATTGTTTTATTGGCTGCAGGAATTATTGCACCGATTTATAGTATTGAAATCCGGTGGTTATTAGGGATATTGAGTGTTGTATCCTTTTACTCTAGTTATGCTATGTATTCAGCTATGGGACGCCGCCGAGGAGAAAATATGATTCATTCTTAAGATGGTTGTATTTCTCCAGCTACGCACGCCAGCCCCTCATTCGAAAGCTGAAAGACTACTTTTGATTAGGGTTTTGTAGAGCTTGTGGGGGGACATAGGATGTGCGAACTTAGGCTATCTCCATTGAAACAAGAGCATCCCCCTTTTGTAGAAAAGGGCGCCTAAAAGTCTAAATTAACTATAAGATGCCCCCGTTACATATGTATTAAAATTAGATATCCTCAAATTGAATTTGATGAATTCCCGCTTGATGGCCTTTTTCAAAATACGTTTGAATCTCCATTAGAACAAATTGAGGGACTGTTGTTTCACAATCACAAGTTAATGCTGGAATGTTAATAACCTTTATAAATCCATTGTTCGTTTGATAGCTATTTGTAATATGGATATTTTTCTTTTCACAATTACATTTACCACAAATCATTACGACTCTCCTAACTCCATCTATGCTTATTTCATTAGATCCCTATAAACTTTATATATAACTATAGACTTACTATATTACAATTATATTGATTCTTTCTTCTCAATGTCAATAATAAAAAGGATATTTATCTTTTTATGCATAATAGAAAAAAGAGTAAAGAATAATTCATTATTCCTCACTCTTTTTGAGTTTTTTAATAATGCTATTTTTTCTCTCTCATTACTGCACGAGCTTCAGTCATTTGTTTCCAAACTGAGCCCATTGCTTCTTCTCCGTGTGAAATACGAGCAATCGCCATTTTCACTTGTAATTTCACTTCAAATTCTGGATCATTACTCGCTTCTTCTAGAGCATCTAAACAAGCCTCAGTACCTGTTTCATATAAGAACATTGCTGCACGCCAACGGACAAGTTTGTTGCGATCTTTTAATGCTTCTATCATAGCTGGTTCAAATTCTGCAAAACCTAAATCACTGATGCAATCACCTGCAGTACGGCGAACAGAAGCACTTTTGTCTTGTAATGCTTTGACTAAACTTGAAACAACCACTTTATCTTCAATCATACCAAGGTAGACTGTTGCAAGTCGTCTAACGGACATTTTTTCATCTGATAATGCTTTTTGGAGCAAAGGTAGATCTTCTACTTCAGGATCAGCCATTTGATCAAGTAATTGGAAGCGAGTTTCCCAATCATCCACATCAAATTCTTGCAATGTGATTTTTCGTTTGTTTTGTGTAACAGTAGCTCTTTGATCATGGCTCGCACTAATCAGTTCTACTATACGACTTTCTGGGAATGCAGCTTCTAATTCATCGACCATACTTTGGCCAATATCCTCTTTTTCTCCATATCGAACACCATAGTCGACCCATTTACGTTGTAAAATATAATTTTCATCTGATTGCATTGCTTGATTAAAAGCATCGATAAAGCGTTTTGCTAGACCAAAACGTTGTTCAGACAGACTATCATATACTTTCACTTGAAGTGGAATGCCCTTGAACATTTGAACATGAACATATACTTCACCATAGTGTTCATCTACTTGTTCCCCTGCTGTTGTTTCATTTTGTTCACCAAATGCATTACGTACAGCTGCTAAGATATTTTCCCAATCGTATTTGGAAATTCGTTCAACTGCTAGAAAATCTGCCACATGGTAGACACCTTTGATGCCTTCAATGGTCAAAATTTCTTGTATTTCTTTTGGTGCATCTTCTTTGTTTTTTTCATTATAATTATTCGCAGTACCAAATGGTAACTCTTGATCAAGTATTACTTTCATCGTATTTGGACTTGGAGTTGGTTCAATTGTTACTATTTTCATCATGTATCCTCCCTATCTTAACCATTCACGATATCTTGTAAGTATTCCCAGCGTTCAATTAAGTGTTCATATTTAGCATTTAATTCTTCTAATTCAGCGGTCAAATTTTGCAACAAGGTAAAATCTGAACCCGCTCCTGAAATACCTTCTTCAGCAGCCATTATATCTTCTTCTACTTTGGCAATATCCTCTTCAATGGTATCCCATTCTTTTTGTTCTTTAAATGATAATTTTTTCTTTTGTATTTTTACTTTTGGTTCTTTTACTTTTTCCACTTTCTCTACTTTTACTTGAGGTAAGGCTTGCATTAGTGATTGTTTTGTAAGGTAATCACTATAAATTTCTAAGCTTTCTTCAACACCACCATGACCATCTAATACCCATAGCTTCTTCGCAATACGGTCAAGGAAGAAACGGTCATGTGAAATGATCACAACAACACCTGGAAATTGTTCAATGAAATCTTCTAAAACAGAAAGTGTTTCAATATCTAAATCATTTGTCGGTTCATCTAGCAATAACACATTTGGTTGTTCCATTAAGAGTTTTAGTAAAAATAGTCGTTTCCTTTCTCCCCCTGATAATTTACCAATTGGTGTCCCATGAGTATGTAATGGGAATAAAAAGCGTTCTAACATAGAAGCAGCTGAGTGATGCTCCCCTGTTGCATCTTCAATATCATTTGCTGTTTCACGAATGTATTCAATCATCCTTTGATTTGCATTCATCTCCGGCAGGTGTTGAGTAAAATGTGCAATTCGAACAGTTGAACCTACATCAAGTACACCTTTATCTGGATTAATATTGCCAGCAAGCATGTTTAATAATGTACTTTTCCCCGCTCCGTTTGCGCCAATAATTCCAATTCGATCTCCTTGTTGTAAAAGGAAGGAGAAATGTTCAATAAGGTGTTTATCTTGAAAGCCCTTTGAAATATCTTTTGCCTCAATTACTTTTTTCCCTAATCTAGTAGTAGCAAGTCCCAGTTCAAGGTTCGTATCATCTGATTTATGTTCTAGATTTTCGGAAAGCTCTTCAAAACGTTGGATCCGTGCTTTTTGTTTCGTTGATCGAGCTTGAGCACCACGTCTAATCCATTTTAACTCAGATCGATAACGGTTACGCATTTTGGCTTGAGTTGCAACGGTCATTTCTTGTCGTATTGCTTTTGCTTCTAAATATGCAGCATAATTGCCGTTATGTTTGTACAATGTTTGATCTGCAATTTCATATATATGTGTTGAAACTGCATCGAGGAAGTAACGATCATGCGTGATGAAAATAACTGCCCCTTTTAAACGTAAAACCATATCTTGTAGCCATTCAGTTGATTGAACATCCAGATGGTTGGTAGGTTCGTCTAGTAAATATAAATCTGCCGGTTCAATTAAAACCTTGGCTAAAGCAACTCGTTTTTGCTGTCCACCTGAAAGATTAACAACTTGTTCTTCAAACATTTCAATTCCAAGCTTTGTTAAGGCTGTTTTTGCTAAGGCATTGACATCCCATGCTTGTTGTTGATCCATTTGTTGTTGCAAACGGAAAAGCTGTTCCTGTAAAGAGGTCGATTCTGGATTATGGCTAAGTGCAACCACTATTTCTTCGTATTGGCGATTTAGCTTTAATATAGGAGAATCCCCAGCAAAGACAGCTTGTAGTACGGTTTCCCCAGGTGAAAATACAGGATTTTGCGGTAAATAAGCTACACGATATTTATTGGGATGATCTAAATCAATCTTGTCTGCTTCTAGTTCACCAGATAAAATTGCCATTAAAGTAGACTTACCCGTACCATTAATACCGATTAGACCGGCTCTTTCTCCTTCAACGATCGTAAATTCTATATTTTCAAATAGCGTTTTATCGCCCACTGTTTTTGTACAATTTGAAACGATTAAATGACTCATAATTCCCCTTCTCTTTCTAACTTCAGTTGTTGTAAAAAGTCTACCATAAATTGATGGCGTTCTTCAGCTAATTGCTTTCCTTTAGCTGTAGTCATTAATTCTTTTAACAATAGAAGCTTTTCATAAAAATGTGTAACAGATGCCGTTTCTTTTTTACGATATTCCTCTTCGGTCATTTGCTGACGTGATTCTTCCTTCACATTATACAATTTACGTCCTTTTGCTCCACCAAATGCAAAAGTTCTTGCTATCCCTACTGCACCAATTGCATCCAGTCTGTCCGCATCTCGTACAATCCTTGCTTCAAGTGATTTTGCCTCAAACTCATTACCACCACGGAATGATACGGAAGCAATTATTTCTTGAATTTGTTGAATCTCTTCATGTGTTAACTCAAGCTGATTTAATATTGTTATTTCATTTTCTTTTCCAGTTGTATACTTAGGATCACTTACATCATGTAATAGAACAGCTAATTGGACCAATTCTTCATTAGCTGATAGTTCTGTTTTTAAAATTGTTCTCGCATTCATCATGACACGTTCAATATGCTGAAAATCATGACTAGCGTCAAATTGATCGTAAATGTATTTTACAAGTTTTTCGCATTGTTCCACTTTATTCATAATTAAATTACTCCTTTTCTTGCATTAGTTCTATTATACCGAGAAATACACAATCATTGTGCATTGACGAATGAATTCACTAAAAAAGACTATTTCCACTACAAAATTTGCAATGGAAATAGTCCTTCTAGTTGATTATTAGAATAATCCTACTGCGTTGCCATTTTCGTCTACATCCATTTTCAATGCAGCAGGTACTTTAGGAAGACCAGGCATTGTCATAATATCACCCGTTAGGCAAACGATAAATTTAGCACCTAGCTTTGGAATGATTTCGCGGACTGTAATGGTAAATCCTTCAGGGCGACCTAATAATTTAGGTTGGTCAGACAATGAGTATTGCGTTTTTGCCATACAGATTGGCATTGAATCCCAACCGAATTTTTCAATTTCAGCTATTTGTTTTCGTGCTGTATCTGTAAATTTCACATCTTGGCCACCATAAACCTTTTGAACAATTGAACGTACTTTAAGCTCAATTGAATCCGTAACATCATAAATTGGTTTGAATTGATTTTCTTTATTCACAACTTCTAGCACTGCCTTTGCAAGCTCTATACCGCCTGCACCGCCTTCTTCCCAGACATTTGTGCGAGCCACTTTAACGTGTTGATTATTACACCATTCAATAATTTCTTCAATTTCTGCTTCTGTATCTGTAATAAAACGGTTCAATGCAATAATCGGCTCTACACCAAACTGACGAACAGTATTGATATGTTTTGCAAGGTTTGCAATACCTTTTTTAATTGCTTCAACATTTTCTATTTTTAGGTCTGATTTATCTATACCACCATGCATTTTTAACGCACGTACCGTTGCAACAATTACTACCGCATCTGGTTTAATGTTTCCTTGAACAGCTTTAATATCCATGAACTTTTCAGCACCTAAATCAGCACCAAATCCAGCTTCTGTCACAACAATATCAGCTAATCTACGAGCTGTATTTGTTGCTTGGATCGAGTTACAACCATGTGCAATGTTGGCAAATGGACCGCCGTGAATAATGGCTGGAGTTCCTTCAATTGTTTGTACCAAATTTGGTTTGAAAGCATCTTTTAATAGAAGAGTTAAAGCTCCTTCAACACCTAAATCACGAACAAAGACAGGATCTTTACTGTAAGTATAGCCGATAACAATATCAGAAAGTCTATTTTTCAAATCTTGAATATCTGTTGCCAAGCAGAAAATTGCCATAATTTCTGATGCAACGGTAATGTCGAAACCATCTTCACGCGGTGTTCCTTGTCCAGGACCACCTAGACCTATTACTATGTGGCGTAAGGCACGATCATTCATATCTAAAACACGTTTCCAAATAATTCGGCGTGGGTCAATATTGAGTTTATTTCCTTGATGAATATGATTATCAATTAATGCGGAAAGTGCATTGTTTGCAGCAGTAATTGCATGTATATCACCAGTAAAATGAAGATTTATATCATCCATGGGTAATACTTGTGCGTAACCACCACCTGTAGCACCGCCTTTTATTCCCATAACAGGTCCCAATGAAGGTTCCCGAAGGGCGACCATAACATTTTGTTGCAATTTATGTAAAGCATCTGCAAGACCAACAGTTACAGTCGATTTTCCTTCTCCAGCTGGTGTTGGATTTGTTGCAGTAACAAGAACTACTTTTGCATTTGGCGTATATTGCGATAGTTTACTAACATCGATTTTAGCTTTGTATTTCCCATAAAGTTCTAGAGCATTTTCTGGAATTCCTGCAACTTCAGCAATTTCTGTTATTGGACGCATTGTTGCATTTTTCGCGATTTCTAAATCTGATAAAGGTTGGGCAGTTTTTGACACAGCGGCTCCTTCTTTCCGTTTCAAAAATTATAGATGAGCTTTATATTTGATCCTCACCCTTTTACTAAACTAACCATACTATAAAATAGATTATTCATCAATTAGAGCTAAGCGTCGACAAATAATTGACATTTTTTATAAAATCATGTATAGTTTATCCATCATTTATTATTGGATAAACTGAATCTTCACTCAGTGTAGGTTTTCTTCACCACTAATGAGTGATATTTAAACCAATGGCTTTAACGGGCAGTTGTTCTCCTACTTATCCACCCGTCTCTCAACTGGGACTTAAAGTGGGGGTCTTGACTTACCTTTGAGCAGGATAAATGTGAAAATTTGAATTTTGTTGTTGGGAGGAACGCGAATGCACCACGGAAAAGTAAAATGGTTCGATAACGAAAAAGGCTATGGTTTTATTGAGTACAATAATGGTGATGACGTTTTTGTCCATTTCACTGGCATTCAAGAAGAAGGCTTTCGTACTTTAGATGAAGGACAAGATGTGAGTTTCGATATTATCGAAGGAAACCGCGGTCCCCAAGCGGCAAATGTAATTAAATTATAAATATAAAAGCTACTCAGCCGAATGACTGAATAGCTTTTTTCTATGCCCCTACCTTTTTTGCTTCAATTCTGACGATTTGATGCTTATTCACTTCATTTACGATAAATTGAAAACCGTCTGCTTCAAAGAAATCGCCTTCTTTTGCATTATCTTGGTGTGACATAAACCAGCCACCAATTGTATCAATCGCTTCCTCAACAATTTGCACACCCAACATATCATTTACTTGATTAAGCAATACTTTACCATCGAAACTAAAATGTCCTTCGGCTACTTTTTGAATCTCTGGTAATTCATCACCATCAAACTCGTCTCGAATTTCACCAACGATTTCTTCAATAATATCTTCAATCGTTACAAGTCCTGATGTGCCGCCATATTCATCAAGTAAAATGGCCATATGAATTCTCTCTTTTTGAAATTTTACGAGTAGATTGTTAATTGGGACTGTTTCAATAATGCGAATAACTGGTTGTATATAATCCTGCACTGTTTTAGATCCGCTTTTTCCATCTATAATAAGCGCTGATAAAAGCTGTTTCATATTAACGATTCCAATTACATGGTCTTTATCGCCATCAGTAACTGGATAACGTGTATATTGCTCCAAATTCATCAGCTCAAAAACTTCATCTAATGTCGTTTCCTTATCAAAACTTACAATTTCAGTTCGAGGTACCATAATTTCCTTTGCAATCCGTTCATCAAACTCAAAAATTTGATTCACTAATTTATATTCGGAAGGGTTGATTTCACCATTCTTATAGCTATCGGATAAAATCATACGTAATTCTTCCTCACTATGAACTTCTTCACCTTCGGATTGCATTTTTAAGCCAAAAATACTCGTCAAAACTCTCGCTGATCCATTTAATAATTTGATTACTGGATACATGATGTTATGAAAAAGTATTAAAATCCCTGAAAAATTCAAGGTGATCTTCTCTGCTTGTTGAATCGCAAAAGTCTTCGGTGCTAATTCACCTACTACAACATGTAAAAACGTTACAACTGAGAAAGCAACAATAAAGGACAGCACTGTTGCTGTACTTCCTTCTATGCCAATTGCTTCAAAAAGCGGATGCAATAGTTTATCTGCTGTTGGTTCGCCAATCCAACCTAAGCCGAGTGCTGTAATGGTAATACCTAGCTGACAAGCAGATAAATATTCATCTAGATGTGTTAGCACCTTTTTAGCTTTTATCGCTTTTTTGTTGCCCTCTGCGAGTAATTGATCAATTCGCGTTGTCCTCACTTTTACAATTGCGAATTCAGTTGCGACAAAAAATCCAGTCATCGCAATTAAAATAACAAACAGAACTAAATTCCTGGCTATTTCAATGTCCAAATACGGTCTCTCTACGTCAAATACATTTTTTCAACGTAGAGAATTCACCTCCTGTTATTTCATACTATTCTAAATTTATAGGATATCATATGAAAAATGCAAATTAAAGCTGTTATTAATATACTATTTTTTTCTAAAAATTATAAAAGATTTCACTTTTTCTTTTAAAAAGACTTTTTTTAACAATACTGTTGATATTTCATCAGTTTCGCTTTCATCGCGGACGCTTTCCGCGGGCGAACCGACGAGCCTCCTCGCTTGTGCTCCTGCATCGCTTCGCTAGCTTCGTCGCAGAGAAAATCTCGCTGTGGGGTCTCTCTGGAACGCATTCCCGCAGGACTATGAATGAACCTCACTGAATTAACATCGTACGAAGGAAATGCGAATGCATTTTCGAGAAGTCGCCGCCTTTCACTCAAGTAAAAGTGCAATAAAAAATCAACAATTTCATATAACAGAGCCTATAAAAAAACACCTTAATTAAAAGGCGTTTTGTTTACAACATTTATCGTACAGCGACAACTGCAAAAAACTCATTATATAAAGCTTGCAAAATCACATTTCCAAATTTTTCTTGGACACCAAATGACAAACTTACTTCTGATGACCCTTGGTTAATCATTTCGATATTCGCACCTGTTTTTGAAATAGTTGCAGTTGCACGTGCTGCTAAACCAGTATTATTTTTCATACCTTCTCCTACAACAACAATCATCGAAAAACCGTGGCGGAAGTATACATCATCTGCATGTAATTCTCTATAAACACGATTTACAATTCGTTCTTCTTTCTTAGGTGATAGTTGGTGGGTACGAATAATAACCGAAATATCATCCAATCCAGATGGTGTGTGCTCATATGAAATCTGTTCTTCTTCTAAGATTTGAAGTAATTTACGTCCAATTCCTATTTCTCTATTCATCAAATATTTACTTACATATAAAATAGAAAATCCAGAATCTGCTGAAATCCCTGTAACCGGTCGACGATTTTCCTTACGATTTGAAACGATTCTTGTGCCCTTTGCTTGAGGATTATTTGTATTTTTAATGTTAACTGGGATACCTAGTTTAACCACTGGCATTAGTGCTTCATGATGAAATACAGAAAAACCGGCATATGAAAGTTCTCCCATTTCTCTGTATGTAATTTCTTCAATTTCTAAAGGATTATTTATCACTTTTGGATTTGCGCTATATACACAATCCACATCTGTAAAGTTTTCATACAGACTAGCTTGAACAGAAGCTGCCAAAATTGATCCTGTAATATCAGAGCCTCCACGATCAAATGTACGCAATACACCATCTTTAGTATATCCAAAGAATCCTGGAAAAACGATTACTTCAGAAGTATCTTTTAATGAGTTTAAATTAACATAAGCTTCTGGCTGAGCTTGTGCTCGTTCAGGTGCACTATTTACAATTAGCCCGGCCACTTTTGGACTAACATATTTCGCTTTAATGCCTATATTATTGAAGAATTGCGCTATCATTTTAGCATTATTATCTTCACCACTTGCTTTTAACGTATCAAGTAAATATTCCTCACTAACTTTTGAAGCCTCATCAATGCGTGCATGTAAATCTGCTGTAATTTCTTCAGTAATTGAAGGGTCAAGTCCTAAGCCTTCCGCATTTTCTTTATATCGAGTAACCACATTTTGAAGTTTGTCGTCATACTTGACTCCTGCAATAATCGCTGCCGCTAATTCGATTAATAAATCAGTAACTTTAATATCCTCACTATATCGTTTACCTGGTGCAGATACTACTACAAATCTTCGAGTAACATCCGATTTTACAATTGCAGCTACTTTTTTGATTTGCTCTGCACTCGCGACTGAAGTTCCACCAAATTTACATACTTTCATCTCATCAGATCCTTACGTTATTTTTCTTTTGTACCCCTATAGCAAACAATTGTTTTTTCACAGTGTACAGATTATATTAAAAATAGTCAATACCTTTAGTTAAATTACTATTCTAAATTTATACAATTGAACATTATTCAAAATATCTAGGATACAATTATATTTGTTTTTTAAAATTTTCTCTACCTACATTTAAAAAAACACCATAAGAAAACTTATGGTGTTTTTTACAAAAAATCTATGTTTTAGATTATTATGATTTTGTATAAACTTTTAATAACTCTTGGCCTAAAAACTGTAACTGCTCTCCGACTGTGCAAGATTCAATACAAAATTTATGAGCGCCGGCTTTGCCTCGTTCTTTTCGCATTTGATTTTTGACTAAACAGCCTTCGCAATAGTTTTCTAATAGTTCATCGATTTCTTTTACGATGGTGACCTGCTCCATCAAATTGAATCACCTCATTTGCAGTATTTGTCTATTCTACTACCGATATGTGTTAAGATGCAACTATAGAACTTGGAAGTGGTGATGAGATGTTAGAAGTGTTTATAGATGCTGCAAGTGCAGGCAATCCCGGTCCTAGTGCGATTGGCATTTTCATAAAAGGCGAAGGACACCAAATTAAAATTAGTGAGCCTGTTGGTATTACAAATAATCATGCTGCTGAATTTATGGCACTGATTCGAGGATTGCAAGAAGCAGCAAAGTTGTCCACTGGTATAATTTCTGTACGTTCTGATTCTAAAATCGTAGTTGCTTCTATTGAAAAAGAATTTGTAAAGAATGAAGAGTATAAGCCTTATTTAGAAACTGCATTGAAACTTACAGGACAATTTGAATTGTTCTTTATCAAATGGATTCCGGATTCACAAAACAAAGCTGCAGATGCACTCGCTCGACAAGGGATTCGAAAAGGAAAACATTAAACAGTTATTTAAAAAGAAATAAGGATTGAACTTTGTATCATACAAGGTTCAATCCTTATTCTTTCCCTCTTAAATTGTTTGATGCTGTGGCTTATGAATTGTTTTTATAAAATAAACTAAACATGTTATAAAGATAACTACTGCTGCAACTTCATAAACAGCATCATAATGATAATGCGTTGCTACAATTCCCAGCAACCATGATCCAAGTGCAATCCCTACATCGAATAGAGTGAAGAAAGTGGCTGTTGCGTAACCACTTCGACTATGTTCCGTTGATTGAACACAGAGTGATTGAAAACTTGGTACTAATGCACCGTAACCTAAACCAACTAAAACACCTGCTACTAAAAACAAGACAGGTCCATTTACTAAAGCTAATGTCAATAATCCAAGTACGAAGAAAAGGAATCCAGGGATTATAACATATTTCGGGCCTTTCGTATCGTATAGTTTCCCTGTGAATGGACGTGTGATAAGCATTGCTGCTGCATATACTAGATAAAACACACTAGCTATTCCCATCAAATGTTGTTCCTTCGCATAAACAGATAAGAAGGATAAAATACTTGAATATGAAATTGCAATTAGACAAGCAAAAATTGCATAAGGTAATGCCTTTTTCTCAAATAAATCAGAAAGTGTGAACGATAATTTATCTGGTTTAGGTGGTACTGGAAGATCATCCAACTTAATAGTCATCGCACAAAGAGCACCTAAAACAACTACAACACTCATAATGACAAATAAAATTTCAAAATTTAAGAACTGAATCACAAGTAACCCAACAAATGGTCCTAATACTACTGCCAAGTTAAGGGACATTGTAAAATATCCTAGTCCCGCACCTTTTCGTGATCTCGGTACAATGTCAGCTGCAATAGAGTTATTGGCTGTTGTTAAAACACTAAAAGCAATTCCTTGGATAAAACGCAATATAAGTAAGAACATGAATGGTTTAATAACAATGTAAAAAAGTGTTGTAATTAAATAGAGGGCCAAACTAATTATTAACATTTTTCTTTTTCCAACCATATCAAGGACTTTCCCTGTAAATGGTCGAGTAATAATTGCAGAGAGTAAGAAGATTGAAAGGAGTAATCCTGCATCACCGTCTGAACGATGAAGCTCTCCCGTAGCATATAGTGGTAGAACAGATACTAATCCATAAAAAACAAAAAATACACTCATATTCGTGCAAAATAAGCTAATAAATCTTTTCGTCCATATTCTATTTTGGTCTTTCAAAAAATAATCATCCCTTCAATTTTCGTAAGAGAGACAGAAACATCTTTTGTTCTTCAATGGTTAATCCTTTAGCAATTGAATTTTCAAATTGTATGACAGCTGCTTCAATTACAGGATATTTTTTTAGTCCTTCTTCTGACAATGTTATAATCTTCGAACGACGATCTTCACCATCTCTTCGTACTAACCAGCCTAGTTGTTCCAATCTTGTAACTGTTCTTGTTACAGTTGGTGCTTCAACATTTAAATACTTCCATATTTCTGTTAAAGTCATCTCTTTATGCTGATGCACCGTGAACAAAATAGACCATTGGCTATTGTATAAACCATAGTCTTTTAAAACAGCATTTAAATCGTTAGTGAATTGTCGTGTCGTTTGAAAGATTTCGTGAAAAATAATGTTCATAATGTCCTCCGTAAATTATTTACCTAGGTAAATAACTATAATTAGTTTATTCCTAAGTTTAATAATTGTAAATAGTTTTTGTCATAATATAATAATGTAATCGCTAACTGTGGCTTTATAATAAAGTTTGATTAAATAACAATAAAAATCTTAATATTAGTGCAAATATAAAGAGCATGTTTTAAAAAAAGATTGATCAAAACATGCTCTTATTTAATGGGAGGAATTAACTTCTATATAAAAAAGTTTGATTATTTTTAGATATCCTTATTCAACTAAAGCCCCGTTCGTAGAATAAGGAACATACGTATAGACATAATGAACAAGTTCACGTTCATATATTTACTCAGTAGTTCTTACCAGTGAGGAGGTTCTCTATTCTTATGCCTGAAAAGATAAAGCTGCAAAAATTCGTGGATGAACTGCCTATTCCAAACATCTTATCTCCTAAGAAGCGAAATAGTAATAGTTCATATTACGAAGTGAACATGAAGGAGTTTTCTCAGAAGCTACACAGGGACCTCGGACCAACCCGTTTATGGGGTTATGAAGGAACATTTCCGGGTCCTACCTTCGAAGTGATGAGAAATGAAACAGTGTTTGTTAAATGGATGAATGATCTGCCCAATAAGCACTTTCTTCCCGTCGATACAACGATTCATGGGTCCGAAATAACTCTTCCAGAAGGGAGAAGCGTTGTACATTTACATGGAGGAAGGACGCCTGCCCATAGTGATGGTTACCCTGAAGCATGGTTTACGAGAAATTTTGAACAAACGGGACCATTGTTTGAAAGAAAAATATATACGTATCCGAACATTGAACGGGCAACTACACTATGGTATCACGACCACACGGTGGGAATTACAAGATTAAACGTTTATGCGGGACTCGCGGGATTCTATCTCATTCGCGACTTGCATGAACAATCCCTTAATCTTCCCAAAGGA
The DNA here is from genome assembly GCA_035554455.1 of Rummeliibacillus sp. Classification (GTDB taxonomy): domain Bacteria; phylum Bacillota; class Bacilli; order Bacillales_A; family Planococcaceae; genus Rummeliibacillus. Next base: position 10,289 of record DATMJF010000115.1, on the reverse strand, counting down.
AAATATGAAATCCCTCTTTTCATTGTGGACCGCTCGTTCAACCCAGACGGATCACTTTACTACCCCAATAAACCGGATCAAAACGACCTAGGTCTTCCTCATCCTTCTATTGTCACTCCTTTTGATGCAGATTTCATTCTAGTAAACGGGAAAGTTTATCCATTTCTGGACGTTGAACCAAGAAAATACCGATTTCGATTTTTAAACGGATCCAATAGTCGAACCCTTACATTAAAAATGGACACTAATCAGCCCTTTTATCAAATTGGCACGGATGGTGGCTTACTTGAAACAACAGTAAAAATTAATGAATTTATTCTTATGAGTGCCGAGCGAGTAGATGCGATCATTGATTTTTCTCAATACTACGGTCAAACCATTACTCTCAAAAATGTCACCAAGAGTGCATCTCCCGAAACAACAGATGTCATGCAATTCAGAGTATCCGTTCCCTTAAAAAGTGCAGATACCAGCTCCCTTCCTTTATATTTAGGGGAAATCAAACGACTTTCAAGAAGTATGGCAAAAAAAACAAGAGATTTGACACTCATTAAAACCAAAGATGAATATGGTCGATCTTTGAATTTATTGGATGGAAAAATGTGGATAGACCGAATATCTGAAAGAATTGAAGTAGATACTGTTGAAATTTGGCGAATAATTAATCTAATCGATGATAACCCTCATCCAATTCATCTCCATTTGGTTGACCTTCAAATTCTTGATCGTCAGCCTTTTGATGTTCCTCAATTTCAAAAAAACGGAAACCTTATTTTTACAGGACCACCCACTCCTCCTAATCCTTATGAAAGGGGATTAAAAGATACAATTCGGACACCATTTGGTTACGTCACATCCATTATTACCCGTTTTGGGCCCTTCACCGGGCGTTTTGTATGGCATTGTCACATGCTGGAGCATGAAGACCACGAAATGATGCGTCCCATTAAGATTATTAAAACAAAGAACTGGAGAAAAGGGGATGGGTATAATTAACAATAAGTGGTTTATCTAAACAACTGAGCAATGATTATGACATGCACAGAGAGCCATTGTGTCTTTTCTCAACAGTGTCATTTTTATAGTCTTCATTAAATATATCAAAACAAATTTTTCAAAAACACTAAAGGCACCTTCTTCTAATTTGTGATGTAGCAACTTGAATTCATTAGACATGATAGAACAACCTCTCATTTTCAGAAAAAAATAAAATAACCTTTACAGATTGATACCCGAAGAGGTTATTTTTTTTCAAACTTTATTACAAATTATCAATCTTTATTATAAATGATCAATCTTTTTTTACAAAGCTACACTAACATTCTATTAATACAGTAAAAAAGACTTAATAACCTCTTAAAGGGCTATTAAGTCTATAGATTATTCCATTATATTCATTAAAGCTCCAATAGCTCCACTGAAACCGTGATCTTCTAAAAAAATAGGCGTTTTCTTTTTTAAAATAGTATAGTCTGCGATAATTTCTCGCAATTTATCATTTTGATCAAGTGTTGTACCGATATAGATAATGTGTTCAACTTCCATTTGTTCTGCTAATTGAATACTTAGTGTCGTAATTACTTCACCAACTAAACCTTGTACAGTCGCCAAAATATCTGCTGATTCGTATTTTGCAGATTCTTTTATACCAACTTTCCCAAAATTACTAGCAGTTAATGAAGGTTTCAGCTCGACTGGTGTTTCAATGCCTTGAAAAATTTCTTCCACTAACAAATCTATATCTTGTCGGTTACCATTTTTAGCAAGTTGAAGTATTTCACTATAATCTTTAATACCAGTAGTTAAGGCTGCAAGACCGATTAAAGTGCCTCCACCTACACCAGTTCCTCCAACTCTCATATGTTCAATTTCATCCATATAATGAATAGAAGTACCAGTACCTACATTCGTAATAATACTTTTCTCAAATTGATGGTCTTCTTTCGCTAATTGGTAGCGAACCCCCTTCAAGGTAGCTTCGAATTCTACTATATAGTGAATCGATTTATCTGAATCTAACATCGCCTTAATTTGTCCTGTTCGGCCACCTGTTAAACCAATTTCTTCAATATCTTCTTGTTGATGAATCCATTCTAGTACAGCTGGTAAATCATTTGATGGGAAATGCTTTACCTGTATTTCATGCTGCTCATTTAAGTATGCCAGCTTTGTTAGCGTTCCCCCAGCATCTATTCCTATTGCCTTTGTCATACAAATCTCCTTTTTAATCGCCCACTAACACTTTACTCCGTAATATTGGAATGTGCAATTTGCATTTTGGAATTCAATTTGTTTTTACTTTGCTTGGTAGAGGGTTGATTCCCACTACAACTGTTTGAATTGCTTTTTTCTAGTCTAATGTTAACAGCTTTAAGTCAAAGCCAGTTATATGTAATCGACTTCAAATACCTGAAACAACGTATCTCTTTGCATATCAATTTTTTCAACAGCCAACAGTAATAATTATTCTTTCTATATACATTTAGTACTCTTATCCCTATCAGATAAAACCACTTTAATTTTTTCATATTATAGCATAATGGGTATACTTTGAAAATGCTTTCAAAGATATAAATCCCCATAGAAACATAGCAATAAAATGCATTTTGAGAATGCGGACGCTAACAATGCCGAATACCAATGGATTACGAAATGAAGAAAAATATATAAGAATTGCAGAAGAATGAGTAAAGATCTTTTTACAGGCAAAAAAAGATTATCAATTACGATTCGAAACCTCAAGTAGCTTGCTGCAGCTAAACAACTGCCCTCCACTTTTAACTATATCTGACTTCAACAATAAAATTAAGAGTTCCATTCTTGTAGGCGGGAATGGAACTCTTAATTTTATTGATTATTTAATTTAGTATAAATCAAGAGCATTTGTGAGATTTCGTCATCCGTTAAGACTTTGAAATATTCTTTTTTCAATTCTTGACCTAGTACCGTTGCTTGTTCCAGTACATCTAATCCTAGCTGTGTTAACTCTAAATAAGAGATACGGCGATCTTCAGAGTCTGCTTTTCGAAGACAGTAATGATTGGTAATTAACTTGTCAGATAAATGCGTTAGAGACGCGGGTGCAAACTCTAGATATTTTGCAATATCTGAAGGTCTGCTTGGGCCATTATCTTTTAAATAACTAAGAACTAATATGTGAGATATGCCAATGTTTACTTGGAAAAGTTTTTTCCAACTCAAAATCATTTTCGCATTTACTTTATCCATTTCATGAAGTAATTCAAATAGGGTAGGATTTTCGTTCATGCTCTCCCCCCTCTTTTATAAAAATTATTGTGCTGAATAGCCTCCATCAATTACTAATTCTGCCCCAGTGATGTAGGAAGCTTCATCAGATGCTAAGAATAATGATGCATTTGCAACTTCTTCCGGTTTACCTAGACGGCCCATTGGAGTTGCACGGATTAACATATCCATAGCTTCTTTAAATTGACCGATATTAGCTGTCATAGGAGTTTCAATCACACCTGGGAAAACAGTGTTTACTCGGATATTATATTTACCAAGTTCAGCAGCTGCAGCACGTGCAATTGCTCGTAATGATCCTTTAGATGCTGTATATGAATTTGTGCCTGAACCGATTAACGCAGTGTAAGAACATGTGTTAACAATTGATCCTTTACCTGCTTCCTGCATATATGGTTTAACATGTTTGATCCCTAAGAAAGGACCAAATGAGTTGATTTTGTGTATCAATGCCCAATCATCTGCAGTAATATCAGCAGGTGATTTTTGAGATGAAATACCTGCATTGTTGATTAAGATATCAATACGTCCATATTTTTCAACGATAGCTTTTGTTAGTTCTGCCCAGTTTTCGTCAGAAGTAACATCAAGTTTCATACCTTCAACGCCATCAATTTCAGCTATTTTCGCTAAGTTTTCCTCGCTAATATCAGCAGCAATAACTGTAGCTCCTTCTTTAGCAAATAATTCTGCCATTTTAGCTCCCATACCTGATGCTCCACCAGTTACAATTGTAATTTTATTTTCTAATCTACCCATTTGTAAAATCTCCTTTAGCGTTAAAAATTTAGACATCTAAATAATAGCATGAAAATTTTTTTAGCAAAAGATTTAAACTTAAATGTAGATTTAATTTTCTATTTTGTCGAATTTGAGATAGGATATAGTTAATGCTTTACATCGAACGGAGGAAGTCCCAATTGACACAACAAAAAGAATTATATAAAGAAGCAATGGCCGTTTTAAAAGCGACAAGCCGAACTTTCTTTATTCCTATAACCTTTTTAGATAAGGAGTTAAAAACTACTGTTGCAACAGCTTACTTATGCATGCGCGCAATCGATGAAATCGAAGATCATGAAGAATTGCCTAAGCAAATAAAAACAGATTTACTAAATGCAACAAGCAAATTATTATTAAAACCTTTTGATAATGAAGCTTATCTAAAATTAGTAGAACCATATGCAGATCAATTACCTGAAGTTTCTTTGCGTCTTGCAGACTGGTTATCCCTTTGCCCAGATGAAATTCGAGATACAGTAGCTGCTTCAACTAGTGAAATGGCAGAAGGTATGGCAAAATGGGCAGCTAAAGGCTGGATTGTTAAAACAAAAGAAGATTTAGATGAATATACTTACTATGTAGCAGGTCTTGTAGGGACGATGCTATCTGATATTTGGCGTTGGGGAGCAGGTATCGAAACAGATCGTGAGCTTGCAATTGGATATGGTCGTGGCTTACAAGCTGTCAATATTTTGCGTAACCAAGAAGAAGATAAAGACCGTGGAGTAAGCTTTGTTCCAGAGGGATGGACACGCGATGATTTATTTAAATATGCGCAAGAAAATTTAGCTAAAGCAGATGAATATAATAAAAGCATTCCAAAACGTAGTGTATTAATGTTCTGTAAAATCCCATTAGCATTAGCTCATAAAACGCTTGAAGCCATGCTCAAAGGTCATGAAAAGATGACTCGTAAAGAAGTTGAACAAACTGTAGAGGAAGTTACAGCAGAGTAACTTTATCCCTAATATTGAATGAAAGCTGGTAGCGATTATGCACCAGCTTTTTTCATGGCTCAATACTATTTGTTGTGGTATTCACACAATCTGGCAAAAAGCAGTAGAAAAGTGGAGGTGAATGCCCCGACACTCCTCATTTATCAATTGTTATTTTTTATAACATGTTCACACAATTTTCGGAAATTATTAATAAATTTATCATTTATTTCTTTTGTTCTCTTTTTAGGACCTTTTGTACGACCACCAGCTTGACGAATTTTCTGATTTAAATGACGTGAGTATAAAAGCTGATCAATATTCTTTGAAGTATATTGCAAACCATTTTGATTCATTACATAGGCACCTCTAGCTAACACCATTGCTGCGAGTCCATAGTCTTGGGTGATTGTAATATCCCCTTTATGGATTTGATTGACTAGTGCAAAATCAACTGCATCTGCACCTTTTGACACGATTACGGTTTTCACCCCTTCTATTTCAAAATTGTGAGATGTATCACAAAAGATAATTACTTCTAATTGAAATTCCTTTGCTATTTGAATGGTCTCTGATACAACAGGACAGCCATCGGCATCTATACATATTTTTGACATCTGACTTCCCTCCTATATATAGTTTACCTTATTTTTAACCTAACATTAAATTGCTAAATTGTCACAATTGTTAGCGTTTTCATGTGCAATTGTCTATCAATTTCGCATTTTTATAATATTCAGTGATTGAAAATTCACATGATTATGTCTAATATATGTTTATAAGTCAAAATTTTATGGGGGTTTTTCTTAATGGTAACAGCGATGTCAGAATCACCAAAAACAGCAACTGAGTATATTGATAAAGTGTATAACAATCTTAAAGAACATCATGAGCATGAACCTGAATTTTTGCAAGCAGTAAAAGAAATTCTTTATTCTTTAACACCTGTCTTTACTAAGCGTCCTGAATATATGCAAGCAAGCCTCTTAGAACGAATTGTAGAACCTGAACGTGTTGTAAAATTCCGTGTTTCTTGGGAAGATGACAATGGTAAAATCCAAGTAAACCGTGGATATCGTGTACAATACAGTTCTGCAATCGGACCTTACAAAGGTGGTCTTCGCTTCCATCCATCCGTAAACGAAAGTATCATCAAATTCTTAGGTTTTGAACAAATTTTCAAAAACTCTTTAACTGGCCAACCAATCGGCGGTGCTAAAGGTGGTTCTGATTTTGATCCTAAAGGCAAATCAGATGCAGAAATCATGCGCTTCTGTCAAGCATTCATGACAGAGTTACACAAATATATTGGACCAGATGTAGACGTACCAGCTGGTGACATCGGTGTGGGAGCTCGTGAAATTGGTTTCTTATTTGGTCAATACAACCGCATCCGTGGTGCATATGAACCTGGCGTGATTACGGGTAAATTACCTCGCTTTGGTGGATCTTTAGCTCGTAAAGAAGCTACTGGCTATGGCTGCGTTTACTTTGTACAAGAAATGTTAAAAGAAATTGATATGACATTCGATGGTGCAACTGTTGTCGTATCTGGTTCAGGTAACGTTTCAACTTACGCAATTGAAAAAGCGCAACAATTAGGTGCGAAAGTTGTAGCATGTTCTGATTCTAATGGCTATATTTATGATCCAAATGGTATCAACTTAGATACAGTTAAAGATATTAAAGAAGTGCGTCATGGTCGTATTAAAGAATATGTTGAAATACATCCAGATGCAACTTATAAAGATGGTTGTAATGGAATTTGGACAATCCCATGTGACATTGCCCTTCCATGTGCAACACAAAATGAAATCGATGAAGAATCAGCAAAAGTCCTTGTAAAGAATGGCGTGAAAGCTGTTGGCGAAGGTGCTAATATGCCTTCTACTCTACAAGCAATTGATGTCTATTTTGAAAATAAAGTACTATTTGCTCCTGCCAAAGCAGCAAATGCAGGTGGTGTAGCTGTTTCAGCATTAGAAATGGCACAAAATAGTATGCGCCTATTCTGGACTTTTGAAGAAGTAGACGAAAAACTACATGACATTATGAAATCAATTTATCTAAACAGTGTAGAAGCTGCGAAAGAATTTGGTCATGAAGGAAATCTATTAATTGGCGCGAACATTGCTGGTTTCTTAAAAGTAGCCGACGCTATGATTGCACAAGGTGTAATTTAAATTAATAAATCAATTCTCTAAAGCAGTTAATCCATATGGGTTTACTGCTTTTTATCATTTTATGTATCTATTTTTGCTATTTTTTCTTTCTTTAGGATATTTTACACCATTACCATTAACAATAACTTACAATAACATTGAAATGGGGGTATGAAAAATGGAACTGATTTACGAAGGAAAAACAAAGGATGTATTTAAAGTTGATGATAGTCATTTACTTTTACAGTTTAAGGATGATGTTACTGGTGAAAATGGGGTATTTGATCCAGGTGCAAACACTGTTGGTTTAACGATGGATGGTGCGGGTCGCGCAGGTCTTAGCTTAACAACATTCTTTTATAAGAGACTAAATGCTATCGATGTTCCTACACATTTTATTTCTTCAAACATCGATGAAGCTACAATGACTGTGAAACCTGCAACTGTTTTTGGCAAGGGGCTAGAAGTTATTTGCCGATTCCATGCAAATGGTAGTTTTTTAAAACGTTATGGTGCTTATGTTGAAGATGGCCAAGAACTTGACTCTTTCGTTGAAGTAACGATAAAAGACGATGAACGTCAAGATCCGCCTATTTCAAAGGACGCATTAGCTATGCTTGAAATTTTAACTGAAGAAGAATATGAAGTATTAAAACAGCATACTATCGACATTTCAAATTTTGTAAAAACTGAATTAGCAAAAAAAGGGTTAACTCTTCATGATATTAAATTAGAATTTGGTCGTGACACAAAAACTGGTGAAATATTATTAATCGATGAAATATCTGGCGGTAATATGCGCGCTTATAAAGGTAAGGAATACATTGAACCATTAGAACTCGAAAAAATAATGTTAGCGAAATAAAACACTACACCTAACGATAGATCCCCTCTTTTCTGGATATGTCGTTAGTTTTTTTATCTCCTGATTTATCTGAAATATTTTACTTTACGAAATATACGATTTATAATGAAAATAATTCGTATTACGTAATAAAGGAGTGTTTCAATTGATAGATAATGTATTAAAACGTCAAGATGTTCCGGTTGCTGAGACTTGGGATTTATCAGATCTTGTTCCAAATGAAGAGGTATACAATAACAGTGTCAAAAAAATCGTTGAAGATACAAAAAATTTCAACGCCAAATATCAAGGTAATATTACAGATGCACAGCAAATTGTAAATGTTATTTCTGATTATGAAGCTTTAATTGAATCAATTATTCCATATGATGCATTTGTGGAATTAGATCTTGAAACAGATCAAACAAATGATGCTGCCCAAATTCGTACAAGTAAATTTGGAACAATTTCTTCCAAAATCGCTAGTTTAGTATCCTTTGTACATAGCGAAATTTTAGAATTACCTACTGAATTATTAAATGAATCGATTAAATTAGCACCGAATTATACTCACTATATTAATCGCTTAATCGATAAAAAAGCGCATCAACTACATCCTGAAGTTGAAAAAACATTAGCTGCACTTGGTTCTACTTTTGATGCCGCTTATGGTTTGTACAATACTACGAAATTAGTTGATATGAAATTTGAAAACTTCACTGTTGGTGATCAAAGCTACCCATTAAGCTACAACCTTTTTGAAGGCGATTGGGAATTAGAATTAGATACCGCTGTTCGTCGTCAAGCTTTTAAAGCTTTTTCTGAGAAGCTTGCTGACTATCAACATACAACAGCTAAAACTTATAACACTCATGTTCAAACAGAAAAGACAATAGCTGATTTACGTGGTTATGATTCTGTAACTGATTATTTGTTATTTGACCAAGAAGTTGATCGTGATTTATATAATCGTCAAATAGATGTCATTATGAAAGAATTAGCTCCTCATATGCGTCGCTATGCAAAAATTTTACAAAAAGAACATGGCTTAGAAAAAATGACATTTGCCGATTTGAAAATTTCACTAGATCCAAACTATGAACCATCCATTACAATCGATGAATCAAGAGATTATATGAAAAAGGCACTTGCTGTTATGGGTGAAGATTATCTCGAAATGATTGATCGTGCATTTGATGATCGCTGGATTGACTTTGCGAATAATGCAGGAAAATCTACAGGTGCATTCTGCTCTAGTCCATATGGCTCACATTCCTATATTTTAATCTCTTGGACACAACGTATGAATGAAGTCTTTGTATTAGCTCATGAGCTTGGTCATGCTGGTCACTTCAGAAATGCGCATAAAAAACAATCACTATTTAATAGTGAATCATCTACTTATTTTGTAGAATCACCATCTACTATGAATGAAATGCTGATGGCAAACTATTTGTTAAATAATTCAGATGACCCTCGTTTCAAACGTTGGGTGATTGCTACAATTATTGCACGTACTTACTACCATAACTTTGTGACACACTTATTAGAAGCAGCTTATCAACGTAAAGTATATGCATTAGTAGATGCTGGAGAAAGTGTAAATGCGACGATTTTAAACAACTTAAAACGCTCTGTTTTAGAAGAATTCTGGGGAGAAGACGTAGAAATTAATGAAGGTGCAGAGTTAACTTGGATGCGTCAACCACACTATTACATGGGCTTATACCCATACACTTATAGTGCTGGGCTTACTATTTCTACACAAGTATCACAACGTATTTTACATGAAGGTCAACCTGCAGTAGATGACTGGATAAAAGTTCTTCAAGCTGGTGGTACAAAAACACCTGTTGAATTGGCTCAAATGGCTGGTGTAGATATTACAACAGACAAACCACTGCAAGATACCATTGCCTTTATCGGCTCGTTAATTGATCAGTTAGAAGAATTGACTGAAGAAATTCATCAAGTAAAATAATCCCAAGTTTATTTCGTTTTATTTATGAATGATTCGAATTCTATCCTAATTTGACTAATTAAATTTTTAGTATAAATAATAATGAGAAAATAAACAGCGTATCACTACAGTTCTTTTCTGTTATGATACGCTGTTTTAGTTTTAGCAACTTATTTTCAATATTTGTCACAATTAATTTACAATGCGTTATTTTCATTTCCTTTACTTCTTATAACTTCTTGATAAATTTGAATTGTTTTAGCATACATAGTATCAATGGTGAAATGTTTTTCAAATGTAACTCTACTATTATCTCCGAATTGCTTGCGTAAACTGAT
>DATMJF010000114.1:0-2828 GCA_035554455.1 Rummeliibacillus sp. | reverse complement strand
ATGGAGATCAACTAGTAGCTCAAATTTTAAATTTGCCTTTTGAAGTAAATATTCATAATCGAATCTATAAAATGGGGGGAATCACTGCTGTTGGTACCTACCCTGAATATTCAAAACACGGCTTAATGCATAAATTGATCAATGCTAGTCTTGAGCGTTTGAAAAAAGATGGATATCATATTTCTTATTTGTTCCCATATTCAATTCCTTATTATCGTAAAAAAGGGTTTGAAATCATGAGTGATATTGTGGAATATCAAATTAGAGATACCCAGATCCCGCATTATGATGAAATTCCTGGACAAGTGCGACGTTTATCAACTACACATGATGATATAAAAGATGTATATCATCAATTTGCTATGCGTACTCATGGTGCAATGATTAGAAATGACATCTCTTGGAATGAAAAATATCAAGAAGATTATTGGGAGGAAAAATTTATCGATAGTGATGCAATCTTACAGTCGGCAGTTTATTACGATGAAGATGGCAATGCGCTAGGGTATATGTTTTATCGTATCATGGAAGAAAACTTCTATATTGATGAATTGATCACTTTAAAGGAAGTCGCACGTAAAGCACTTTGGAATTTTGTTTACGCACATCAATCAATGGTTTATAAAGTATTTGGTAAAACAACTGGAAATGAAGCGGTTGCTTTTTTGATGCAGGATAGTGAAATTAAACAAAGTCTGTCACCTTATTTTATGGCACGTATCGTAGATTTGAAGGGATTTGTAGAACAATTCCCATTCTTGAGAGCAGATTTCCACATGCACTGGGCAGTGAACGATCCGTTGGCAGAATGGAATCATGGAACTTTCGAAATCATTTCAAACGAGGGCGTCATTCAAGTTCAAAAAATAAGTGATAAATTAGAAGAAAATGCAGTGCACATGACAGTCCAAACGTTAATTACGATGTTGCTTGGGTACTTGAGACCAACATACCTTCATAATATCGAAAGACTAAAAGGCGATGCAACATCCATTGCGTTATTAGAAAATATTATTCCAACAGGTGTACCAACTTTTGTAGATTATTTCTAATAAAGTGAAACTTCCATCATTGGGTGTTTTTTACCCCCACTAAGAAAAGAACTCAGTTTAATTTCGCCACGTCCTGTGGCAACAACTGAGTGTCCAACATCCTGTTGAACCGAACCAATCGGGCTTTTACTGGCAGTTATCCCCCCCATTCTTTTCGTTACTCTCTCAATCTTGAGGTAGGGGTCTTACTGCCCATTAATGCGGGAAAAAAGTGAAAAATGAATGTTTGTCATCGACATCAATAAAATACCAAAATATTTTTGGTTAAAATTCAAAAATTTAACCAACTCCTCTTCTTTTTTCATGTATACTAATGACTAAGGAGTATAAAGGAGAATTAGCGCGAATGGAAAAAGACCTAACAACGATTAATGATTTAAAAGAAGAATTACCTATTCGTTGGGCACAAGCAGAACCTGCAGAATTTTTGCAAAAATTTGTTGCGAAGCTGCAGTATTTAAATCAATTACTTTCACAAAACTCATATATTAAGGACACATCAAAAGTATTAAATTACATCATAAAGGATGCAACGAATAACACAATGGTTTTACTTGCAGGAATGACTGGAACTGGTAAAACAAATTTAATCAATGCATTACTAAGAAGACCTATTATGAGCCCTAAAATTGAAGTAACGACAGCTGTCAATTCCATTATTTGTTATGGTGAAAAAGAAGAGGTTCGTGCTCATTTTTTGGATGGTCAAATCGCATCATTTGATATCGATAAAGTAGAATTGTTTACAGCTTTGAATACATCGAGTGCAAAAATCTTGCGTGAAGGTCTTGATTTTATAGAAATATTTGTTCGAAATGATCTCTTGAAAATGATCACATTAATAGATACAACTCCTCTACAGATTTCTGGAAATGAAACAGCATACATAAAAGAGACCATTCTTAATCGAGCAGATGATGTATTTTGGATATTTAAATATGAGCAAAAAATAGTGCCAGAAGAGATAAAATTGATTGAAAAATTAAATAGAAAAAACATCATTCCTCTTGGCGTATTAAATGGTATTGATTTAAGGGATGTTAATGCGAACAATCAAATGTCCGAATATGAGGATCAATTATCCAAGTATGTCCGAGAAATAATCGGAGTATCTGCAAAAGATGCACTTGAATCTATACAAGATTATGATGATGAAAAATGGCAAAAGAGCCAAATGGATTTACTATTAAAAGAATTAGAAAAAACGGCTAATAATCATGCGAAACGTTTAGCCTATATTACAGAACGGTTCATTCACTGGCTAAAAAGATTTCAAACAGAACTTGAAATTATACAAGAAAGAGAACCGTATTATACTTCTTACTCAAACCTAAAAGAATATGTAGAAAATTTAAATGGTATTGAGCTAAGAGAAACAGCTCAAAACGAACATATTATTGAACTGACATCACTCTATAAAAAACAAAGTATCGTCTTTAAACAAGTTAGTACGTTATATCAGCTAATCCAAGTAATCGAAACGAAGCCTTTTAAAGAGGACCGTGAAATAATTGCTTTTAAGAATCAAGCAAAACAATATTTATCATCAGTAAGAGAATATCGAAAGCTGCATCAAGAATATAATAATCTATATCAATTAGTTGATAAAAAGCATCGAAAAATAAATGGCATGGCTTTATTAAAACATATCTTTGGGAAACACGATGGAAATGAGTATTTTAAAGAACAAATAGAAAAGTTAAATGAACAACAACAATATATAGAAAAAAAATATCATGTACTTAAATCAGAAGAACAAGAATTACTTAATTCTTT
>DATMJF010000113.1:0-3314 GCA_035554455.1 Rummeliibacillus sp. | reverse complement strand
TCATCAAAACTAATTATTTCCCACCATTCACATTATTCATAAAAATAATATAGAAAGTTAAACAACCTTGCCTCAACTAAATAATTAAGGCAAGGTTTCTTGCGGAATCTCTTAGCTTCATTTCTTATGATGTTTTTTATTTACTCATAATATAAAACATTTACTTTATTACACTTGATACATTTTTCATAATTTTGATTTCCTTTAAAATGATGATCACATTTTTGCTGGATCTCTTTTAAACTTTTCTCAAAAAAGAGCAAGGTGAGTTTTGAGTTGATTAATTTCCTCTTCAATTTTTTCGACCCTCACCCTGATACCATCCTAAGAAAGTTACTGATATATGTTTCCACCAGATTGCTTAAACTGTTCAGCTTTTTCCTTCATTCCTATTTCAATAGCTTCCTTCGTATCAAGTTCTTTTTCTTTTGCAAAATTACGAATATCTTGAGAGATTCTCATACTGCAAAATTTAGGTCCACACATAGAACAGAAATGTGCTGTTTTTGCACCTTCAGCAGGTAAAGTTTCATCATGATATTCGATTGCACGTTCAGGATCTAAAGATAAATTAAACTGATCCCTCCAACGGAATTCAAAACGAGCTTTTGATAAGGCATCATCTCTTTTATGTGCTCCTGGATGTCCTTTTGCTAAATCAGCAGCATGTGCAGCAATTTTATAAGTGACAACCCCTACACGAACATCATCTTTATTCGGTAAACCTAAATGTTCTTTTGGCGTTACATAACAAAGCATCGCTGTCCCATACCAACCAATCATTGCAGCTCCAATAGCAGATGTAATGTGATCATAACCAGGAGCAATATCAGTCGTAAGAGGTCCAAGTGTATAGAATGGCGCTTCTTGACACACTTCCAGTTGTTTATCCATATTTTCTTTAATTAGGTGCATCGGTACGTGCCCTGGTCCTTCAATCATCACCTGTACATCATGCTCCCAAGCAATTTTTGTTAGCTCTCCAAGAGTCTCTAATTCTGCAAACTGTGCTTCATCATTCGCATCTGCAATAGACCCAGGACGTAAACCATCCCCTAAAGAGAATGCAACATCATAGGATTTCATGATTTCACAGATTTCTTCAAAGTGAGTGTATAAAAAGCTTTCTTTGTGGTGGTGTAGACACCATTGTGCCATAATAGACCCACCGCGAGATACAATACCTGTTAAACGTTTAGCTGTTAACGGGACATACCGCAAAAGAACACCAGCATGAATGGTGAAGTAATCAACACCTTGTTCTGCTTGTTCAATTAAGGTATCACGGTAAACCTCCCAGGTAAGATTTTCAGCAACACCATTTACTTTTTCAAGTGCCTGATAAATCGGGACAGTACCGACAGGAACCGATGAGTTACGAATAATCCATTCCCGCGTTGTATGGATATTTTTACCGGTTGATAAATCCATAATATTATCAGCCCCCCAGCGTGTCGCCCAGGTCATTTTTTCAACCTCATCTTCTATAGAAGATGAAACAGCAGAATTGCCAATATTCGCATTAATTTTCACATGAAAGTTACGGCCTATTATCATGGGCTCTGATTCTGGATGGTTGATATTAGAAGGAATAATCGCTCGACCTTTTGCAATTTCATCCCGTACGAATTCAGGTTTCATATTTTCTCTAATTGCGATAAATTCCATTTCAGGCGTGATAATTCCTTTTCTTGCATAATGAAGTTGTGTAACATTTTTCCCTTTTTTGGCCCGTAACGGTTTCCGCTTTAAACCAGGAAACACGTTATGATTTGTGCGAGGATCGTTTTCATCTTTATAACCATTATCCTCAGGCTTGATTTCACGACCATCATATTCCTCAACATCGCCACGTTCTTGAATCCATGAACTGCGAAAGGCAGGAAGACCTTTTGTAATATCAACAGTATAATCAGGGTCTGTATAAGGTCCGCTAGTGTCATACACACGTACTGGAGGATTTTCCTCTTCTCCAAACGTACCGGTTGTCGGGCTTAACTCGATTTCACGCATTGGAACTTTAATGTCAGGTCTAGAGCCTGTGACATATACTTTTTTGCTACCTGAAAAATTAGACATGATGGAAATACTTTGTTCGCTTAATGAAGATGTTGACATTGACATAATAAATCTCTCCTTTTTTGAATATAAGGACAAGATTTAGAACACAACAAGTGGAAAGCTAATAAAAGCTTATGAAGTACATAAAAAAGCCGGTGTCCAATAAATGGTTGGACCCGGCTAATATGTATACAGAAGTAGTATTACTATAATGACGCTGCTAACTTCCCCACGCTGGTATGAACCAGATCAGGTCCTAAGAGTCAAGAAACTTCAACGTGTTTCTTTCTCAGCCCAACTTATTGGACTCCCCTAGTTATTTCTATTCAATTTGATTTTAGTATACATGAGGCTTCATTAAAATAAAAGAAAAATTTAAAAATGAGGCTAAGTGGATGAGGCTGGGAAAAGATGCACACTAGAGTGACGATTAAGAAGGCGTGCTACCAATTTATTGAAAAATCTTTGTAAGAAGGAGATTTTGATTTTATTGTTGAGAAGAGAGGATTAATAGTTGAAGGAGAATTCAACTGAATTTAATCAAACGTGAAACCACCACCCTAAGGTGGTGGTTTATTATGGGGAATTACTTGATAAATTATTGTTCATATAAGCTTGTTACAGAAACACTTTGTTTATTATTTGGATCATCAAGGGAATGGATTCTAGCTGTTCCATTTTGTTCATCCACGTGCTCAATGTAAATGCCTTCTCCATTAAAGGTTACATTAGCCATAATTGGCGAAGAAGCAATTTCTTGTGCTCGTTGTCCGTTCATTGTAGCCACCTCCTTTTGACTTTAATAGTTATATTATTTGTTCCAAATAACTTAGATATACTTGTTGTAATTGAAACTACTCCTTGTTCAAATTATCGAAATTCCGACTAAAAAAAGAACCTGCTATAATAAGATTAAATACATATTATGAAAAGATTTCAACATGTCAGATGTACTGGCGATTATATGAATTATTTACACCTTTCTATGTTTAGAGTAAATAGACTATGGCTCCTAAAAAACGAAAAGTATAGAGTATTACTATTTGCTCTTTTCATCTCATTCATTATTGCTATATCAGCCATTTTTATCCTTCTATAATCTGAATTTTGTTGGCTAAACTGAGTTATTTAGAAGATGATAAACGGAATATGCTTAAAATAAAACCGTTGTGGAGGCTTATTATGAGTAAACATACAATTTATAAGAGTGAACTTGGAAAAGAAAAAATTGAACAACACTACGAAAATTATTT
>DATMJF010000112.1:0-2455 GCA_035554455.1 Rummeliibacillus sp. | reverse complement strand
CTTCGACATTTTTATACATTTCGATATCACCTAAAACAGCAATGATCGCTGAAGAAGTTTCTACTTGTTCTTGATTAAATGCAATTGCGCGCAATTCTTTTTTGATGGCTTCATCTCGAATTACAAGAAAACGCCAAGGTTGTAAATTGCTTGATGATGGAGCGGATGTTGCTTCTAATAATAATTCCTCTAATTGTGATTGAGGGATTTTAACTTGTGGATCGTATTTGCGCACAGATTTACGTTCGTGCATTACTTTATTTAATGTACTTTGTGTCATTGTCAATGTTCTCTCTCCTTGAAATATCATGTTGAGACTATACTATACGACAAAATTTTTTTAAATCCAAGTAAATTGCCTGTACTAATACACTTAAAGATTAATAGATAGCAAGTCAGAAAATATTATTTAAGTGTTTCGCGAATAAATTGTCTATCAAATAAATAATCTAATACTAGATATTTATTTATGATAGGAGGGGCGTCCATGGTAGATGTTAATGGAATAACAAAAGACACAGCAACTTTATTAATTGAGGAGATTGAATCAAGCATCCAGCAATTTGCTGAGGAATCCGTTCAATCTTTTGATAAGCAGAGGAATTTAGCACAAAGAAGGCAACTATTAATTAATGCTTACGCGAAAACTAGTAGCGGAATGACACAACTCATTATTACGGATATGATTAACGAAATCGATCAAGAAATTGCTCACCTAAATGAAAACGTTCGTAATTGTGAAAATCAAAAGGGGTTCTATACAGAAATTTTAAGGGTAGTAAAAGAAACAGTGGACGAATTAAAATTAACAAAATAATGCATCATTTAAGCATCTTTAACGAGATGCTTTTATTTTGCGTAAAACAACTGATATTTAAGACAAAGTATGTCATGTACATAGAAAATAAACTGATT
Source organism: Rummeliibacillus sp. (assembly GCA_035554455.1). Lineage (GTDB taxonomy): Bacteria > Bacillota > Bacilli > Bacillales_A > Planococcaceae > Rummeliibacillus. The sequence goes on along the minus strand of DATMJF010000112.1, from coordinate 1,540 downwards.
GGAAAAGCTGATAATGTATTACTATCTAGAGGATTCTTGGATGGAAAGGAGAATAAATTTGGGGTTTGCTGAATCTTTAACTATAATTTTAATCGTATTAAAATTAGTAGGAGTTATTTCATGGTCTTGGTGGCTTGTGTTAATACCAGAACTATTCGCAATGGTTATCTATATCATTGTTTGGATTGTATGGATATTTTATTCTGTTAAACTTCACAAACAAGAAAGGAAATGATAAATGGATTCTTTCAGATAATGAACATCTAGAATGTTTCAAAGACAATGCTATCTTTCCTCTATAGTAAGAATTATTAATCTGTAAAGAAAAAATACACCAAGATACGAACCAGAAATCAAGAAAAATAGATTAAGAAAAATGCCGTGAATAGTAGTCATAAATACAGCATGATCAATAATGATTTGATAAATGGAAGTGGAAGCAATACCACCAAAAATAACTGTTGTTATTACAGCAATCACATTAAAAATGATTCGGAAACTTTTCATTTTATTTTGGAGATAAAACATAAGAATAGGAATCACAATGCTAAAAATAACTAATAAAATTTTCAAAATGCAACTCTCCTATAAGTATTCATAACTTTTTTAGTTAATTATGACCTATTATGTAGTTAGATATACAAAAAAGAGAGAAGTTATAAAGAATTAGGCAATACTGTTGATAATTCATCAATTTCGCTTTCAGCGTAGACGCCTTTCGCTCAAGTAAGATGCATTAAAAAAATCAACAATATTATATAACAGAGAATTAAAAAACACCTTTCCTATCAATAATAGATTAAGAAAGATGTATTATTTATACAAATGAATCAATTTCATAATTCAAAGATTTGATAAAAAACACGATCATTAAATGGGCCATTGTTATATGCCATATCTATTATAACATTGTCTATGAAGCGGAAGATGGCGACTCCTGCGGGAAAGCGAGCCAGAGAGACCCCACAGCGCAGCGAGGAGGCTCGTCGGTTCGCCCGCGGAAAGCGCCATCTGGAGCGGCATACTAAGTAAAGTTAATAAAAAAGATTTAGCATATAACAATTACAAAATAGCAGACCCATTAGTGACATAATGGGTCTGCTGTTTTGTTATTTAAGCATTGCAAGACCGAATGTTAACATAGACATTACCATAATTAAGGCCATTAATATTACGACAATTTTCTGTATCTTCTTATTACTCATTTCTCGTTCTCTCCTTTTTTTCCTTAAAAATATTTTATCAGATATTATTTATTTAACAAGTACTAGAGTTTTCAGAAAAATTTATGTACAATTGTGTTATACAACAAAGAAGGAGTTGGGGGACGCATGGAGAATGTTGATCATATCGGTATTGCGGTCAATGATTTAGATGAGCGCGTTACATATTATACTAATGTATTAGGCATGAAACTTATCAATGTTGAAGAAGTAGAGTCTGAGCAAGTTCGTGTTGCGTTTATAGATGCAGGAAATACACATATTGAACTCTTAGAACCACTCACAAAAGAAAGCGCTATCTATAAATATTTGGAAAA
>DATMJF010000111.1:0-3847 GCA_035554455.1 Rummeliibacillus sp. | reverse complement strand
AGCAATGGTTAATGCAATTCGTTCAGATGTCGCTAAATATGCGATGAAAGCTGAAATACGTAGTAACCTAGAACGTGAAGAAGTCGCTAAAGGTGAAGCAGTTAATCCGAAGACAGAAGAAAATGGACCTGCTAAACGCAAACCAGTTCGCAAAGAACAAGAGGTTGGTCGTAACGATCTATGTCCTTGTGGTAGCGGTAAAAAATATAAAAACTGTCACGGTGCTGTTTAATCGAGTACCCTTTAAATTCAAAACTAAAGTGACATTGGCAAAGGGGCTGTCCAAAAGTAGCTTTTGGACAACTCCTTTATGCCTTTTATAGAAAGAAACTATTTTGGAGGAATTTACATGATCGAATTATCAGATGTTCGAAATGAGTTAGATAATACGGCTAAGAAATTAGCGGACTTTAGGGGGTCTCTTTGACTTAGAAAACAAAGAGGCTCGTATTCAAGAATTAGATGAAATGATGCTTGAACCTTCCTTCTGGGATGATCAAAACAATGCTCAAAAAATCATCAATGAATCAAAAGGCTTAAAAGATATTGTCAATGAATTTTACGTACTAGTCGAAACACAGGAAAATCTTGAAATGACTTTAGAGTTATTAAAAGAAGAACCTGATGAAGAATTGCAACAAGAGCTTGGCGATGAAATGAAGGAATTCACAAATCGTACTGCAGAGTTCGAATTACAATTGCTTTTAAGCGGCGAATACGATCAAAATAATGCAATTATAGAATTGCATCCAGGTGCGGGTGGTACTGAATCACAAGACTGGGGCTCTATGCTTTTACGTATGTATACACGCTGGGCTGAGAAACATGATTTTAAGGTTGAGACATTGGATTATTTACCAGGTGATGAAGCAGGTCTAAAATCCGTTACGCTTGCAATTAGAGGGCATAATGCATATGGCTATTTAAAAGCAGAAAAAGGCGTTCACCGCTTAGTTCGTATTTCTCCATTTGATGCAGCTGGTCGTCGTCATACATCCTTTGTTTCTTGTGATGTCATGCCAGAATTTGATGACGAAATCGCTGTTGAAATTCGTTCGGAAGATTTGAAAGTGGATACGTACCGTGCATCAGGTGCAGGTGGTCAGCACATTAACAAAACAGAATCTGCTGTCCGTATTACCCATTTGCCTACAGGCGTTGTTGTAGCATGCCAAGCTGAACGTTCACAAATTAAAAACCGTGAAAAAGCGATGAGTATGTTACAAGCGAAATTGTATCAACTAAAAGTAGAAGAACAACAAGCTCAATTAGATGATATCCGTGGTGAGCAAAAGGAGATTGGTTGGAGTAGCCAAATTCGCTCGTATGTATTCCATCCGTATTCAATGGTAAAAGACCATCGCACAAATACGGAGACAGGGAATGTACAAGCTGTTATTGATGGCGATATTGATCAATTTATCAATGCTTACTTGCGTTCACAATTATAATCAACCAAAAACTGTGGAAGAATGAAAATGTTCTTCCGCAGTTTTTTTGTTTGGCAGAAGTAAAGTAATGAAAGCAAAACAAGATGTTCCAATAACCCGTTCCGGTGCATGCCCCGCCCTTTTACACTGGATCAATGGCCTGCCCAATTATATTAAGGCTTATTTGTCGATTTCAGTCTGCGAAGTTTGAGTAAACAGTATTACTAACTAACAGGCTTTTATATGGGCAGTGTTAAAGTATAAACTTTTTCACTCTATATGTTATTAATTTAATAGTCGAGATAACTTGCAAAAGCAGATCGTGTCTGCACGCCTTGCACAAAGCGCGAAAACGAACCGTGTGAGACAACGCAGTTGGCTTACGTGGTTTGTGCGCTTAGCGTGCAGATACATTTGCTAAAACAAGCTACCAGCTCTTATTGATAATAGAGTAAATACACAAAATCTATTAACTCTATGTATTATAAAATTAAAAGCCGAGATAGAAAGCAAAACCTGATGTGCCAGCACGCCTTGCACAAAGCGCAAAAACAAACCGTGTAGGACCACACAGTGGGCTTATGAGGTTTGTGCGCTTAGCGTGCAGATACATTTGCTAAAACAAGCTACCAGCTCTTATTGATAATAGAGTAAATACACAAAATCTATTAACTCTATGTATTATAAAATTAAAAGCCGAAATAGAAAGCAAAACCTAATGTGCCAGCACGCCTTGCACAAAGCGCGAAAACGAACCGTGTGAGACAACGCAGTTGGCTTACGCGGTTTGTGCGCTTAGCGTGCTGGCACAATTGCTAAACTAACTAAACAGATTCTTATTTGATGGAAAATACAAAAGCACAAACTTTATTTACAATTTTTTATATTAGATAAGAAGTCGATAAAGAAACCAAAATCCGATGTGCTTGCATTTCAAGAAAATAATTCATACTACATTAAATCAAATAATCTCTGTTAGTGCGTTAGGATAAAGCAAAACGAAAGCTTGCTTACCAAATTTTACATCGTCCATTTACTTGTCAAAATCTTATACCCATTGTAAAATATAAAACAGAACATTCGTTCTTATTTTGGAGGTGGCATGATGTTAAATTTATCAAAGGAAGCAATCCAAATGCTAGAACAGGTCATTTACTTACCAATGGTTTTACAAATTCTACAAAGAGACTGTCAGGCGTTTGAACAAGGTACTTTTAAACTAAAACAACCGTATATTAAATTAGTCGAACAGACTATATCATTTGTTCAAAAAGAGTTAGCAGAGGCTAAACGCTATTTACGTCAAAATCAGTTACAGGTATTTCGTGGTGAACGAGACGATTTATTTTCGGAATACATTTTCGTACGTCAACGTGCACAAGATTGTCGGCGATACTCTAATATTCGGCTGCGCAACCATGTAGAAGATCTATTGTCCTATTATTTAGCTAAGGCACAAGGAATAAGTCGTTGCGAACAGTAGAGAGTATACTTTCAGCATAGTGTTGCTGTAGCATATTATCCATATGACGGAAGTATAAAATGGATGCATAGTATTGCTGCCTTGAAAGGGTTGTGAAACTAATCTGCTCTTCTGTATACACATCGTTTTTAAAATGTAGGCCTATACCTTGTTTACCGATTAATGAATGCCCCCTAAAATTTTGCCACAGAATCCACGTATTATGATTCTTTTTAGGAGATGCAGTTGGAAAGAAAATAAATGGCTTATTAAGAACAGACAAAACAATGGGAAGCTTAATCATATTTTCTTCCTTACTTGAATTTACATTTACCTCTCTAAAAATACTATTGGAATAATTTAAAGTGACGTCTAAAGTAGTTCCTAATGATGCACAAATGCGATTCATCAAACGTGTTACTGTACATGGCACTACATATCTTTTTTCTAATTCCAAGACTAACGAGTAATTATGTCCATCAATTATCACAGGTTTTAACATACAAATATTAGATGTTAAACAAAAATCATAAAGACTAACCATTCTGTAGTTCATTTTAGTTCCTCCTTTGTGATCTAAGCATTGTTTCGAATGACGATACCAATAGTGAAAAATTAAGATGTAAATTGTGTATAACAACACCCACTTTCTATCCTGAGATGTTATGAGAAAGTAAAAAAGTTGCATATTCATGATGTTTTTTCTATACTATCAGAAAGTATTTAGAATAGAAAAATGACAAAAATGATCATTTAGTTGGCAAAATTAATCGTTTGCTTGGGCTAAACGAGCAGTTTGGTTGGACCAAAAAATTTTTAATAAACTGTTTTTTAAATTTATTTTTTTCGCAAAATCTCCCAAGGACCAACAACTAAAATGACTTATATTGAAAAAGAGTACAAGACGAGAAATTGCTAACAGAAATTGTAGTGAACTATAATCATTCAGAAGATC
>DATMJF010000110.1:0-2696 GCA_035554455.1 Rummeliibacillus sp. | reverse complement strand
GTTATTGCTGATATTATTGCTTATTTGTGTTCTAATTTATTTTGTAATTTTTTCTTTTTTATATAAATAATTACAGCAACTATTATTAATATTATAGGTGTAGCCCAAAGTATTTCTGTAAACTTACCAGATGATATACCTTGAAGACCGTATAAATAAATACTTACTAATGTTGCTGTAATTACTAACAAGGTTTCTTCTAAAAACATTATCATTATAAAGCTCCTTTATAACTCTATTTGTTATAAAAAACATATTCTGTTTTTTATATATTATATTACTAAAAAAAAGGTGAAGATACATAATGATAAAAATTTGGAAAAGCCTAAAGAAGCTGGTTTAGCAATCTTCGGTACTACACTTTGAAAACAAGAAGAAAACTATTAGTAATTATAACTGCTATTCTTTTGGTAGGTATTGGCGTATTTTCATTTTATAAAATGAATGACGTAAAAGTTGAAACAGATAAATATGTTCCAATCAGTCATAGTGATGAAATTTTTTTGAATTACAATAAAAAAAATAGTATATACATTTAAAGGCCTCTCAACCACTATAAACTGTACCCTTTGTAAAGGACATTTTAAGAAAAGCCATAGACAATTTGAAGAAGATGCTGTCTGTATTTTGCAAGTGGATTTTTTTAAAATTCTATTGCCCACGATAATGATTGTAATAAATCATATAACTTTTAATTTCCTTCTTTACGTCTTCTAATGTTTCACAACTCTTCAAATCCGTTTCATCTATAAAATGACCAAAGAAGGATTCCTGTGGCGCGTTAATATACATTATACAAATCACGGGAATGTAAAATAACATCCAAAAGTCCCGCATCGTCATGACTGGGGATTTAATTCTAAAGGTAAGTGGACAAAGAAAACAGAATCGTATTAGGAGGTATTATTATGGATGAAAAAGTATGGAAAGAATTTAAAGAAGCCATAGAAGAAGGGCAAGAATTAGCATTCGATTATAAAGATGAAGAATGGTGGATCAGTAGAGTGCCTGAAGAAAAAAGCTTTCTTCTCACACGTTCAAAAGATTCCTTCACCCAAGCATTTAAAACTTCGGATGAATTATTTAAACATGGGATAATTAATGGAAAACCATTTATTGAACGCATTAAAGATATAGAATAAATAATTCTAAAAAGAGTAGCTATAGCTACTCTTTTACTTATACTACTATTTAGTGTTTGCGACATAAAAGCCAACTGATCTACAGCTGACTTTTTCCTTTTTATTAAAATAATGTACCGTTTAGTTGAATATTTATATTACTTTCTTATGCTTTTTATATACTTTGTAACATTCCCTAAACAACAACTACCCTGAGGATTATTTACCTCACAACCACATCGATTTTCGTTTATGTTTACTCGAATATGTTCAATTGGATTAGGGGAAAGTTCTTGTTTTATATATTTCCCAATTTTCTCTTTTGTCCAATCGAAGCAATAGCAAATCGGTGTGGTTGTAGAGGAATCTTTTTGATGTACTGCTACTTTTATGTCAGATACAAGGTACTTTTTATTATTGGCATCAAAGTAAACTACATCACAATCTTCAGTTGAACAAAAATAGTGATCTATTTTCGCATCTAATGTTTCTAATGTAGATGGTTTAAGTAATGATTTTAGTGTAATCAACTTTACATTTTTAGCTTTATTTTTACAAAATGGACAAATACCATTATTTTCAGTTTCTATTTCTTTGAGGTTGCTACTACAACAATCCATCGTTCTCCCACCTTTATTTATCATTCATTAAAGTTTCAATAATAGGACACTCATGTAGAGACTTTTCGTCAGGGCAACATTCTTTTAAATTAATAAGCATGAGTTCGATTCGTTTTAAATCACTAATTTTATTTTGTACTTCATCAATTTTTTGAATTACAAAGTCATTCATATCCCTACATCGTTCACTATCTTTATCAACAACTCCAAGTAATTTATTAATTTCTGCTAAAGAAAATCCCAAGTCTTTAATTTGTTTGATAAAATGTATTCGATTAACAGTATCATCTGAATATAATCTATAACCTGCATTTATACGAGATGGTTCAGATAGCAATCCTATCCTTTCGTAATTTCTGATTGATTCTTTATTAATACTACACTTCTCGGCAAGTTCACTAATACGATATCCCAACTAATCACCCCATATAAATTATAAACCCTGTACCATAGTACAGAGTAAAGAATATTTTATATTTGTTTTCTTCAACTGAACTGTCCCGTTGAAAAAGAAAAAGTTTCTTTAGTGAACTATTTGTTCCGAATGTTCAACAAAAAGCCAAAATAATTTGTGCTTAATAAAAACCGTCGAATTCTAAGCTTATTTTTTGAATATTTTTATTGGATAATTTAAAGAAGACATCGTGAGATACTTCTAATTTTAGTGCATCATCTTTTTCCATTTCACTGTAGATTCCACGCAATATTCTTCCAGTTAGTCCATGTGAAACAGCACTAAAGTTATTAGATCGTTATCTGTCATCGATTTCCAATTCTTTCATTCTCATATTAAAATCTCTCTTTTATAAAAAAAGAGCACCAAATAAACGCAGTAATTGCGTAAATTCAGTGCTCCTGGTTGTTCCAGTAAGCTTATTAAATTAAGTATATTTTAACCTATTTAATCAAATTTCATTTAGCTTTCCATTATTACGATAGCGTTGTTTGTCTTGTT
>DATMJF010000109.1:0-2738 GCA_035554455.1 Rummeliibacillus sp. | reverse complement strand
CGCCCGCGGAAAGCGAAGCTGATTCCACTTCATGCTATAGTATATTTGTACTATAAAAATTAGGGATAAAATCGTTTTTTCAGATCCCTCATAAAAATACAAGATCCATTTTGTTCCTTGAATAGTTCCATTAAACTATTTCGACATATTCAGACTTGAAAAAACCGCAATTTAAACGTATATTAGTATTAAGTATTGAATAAATTAAAAAAGACCATTTGATGTTGGAGCACCAAATGGTCAATGATAATAGTTGATTCCCTCAAGGGGATTGACTGATATAGTGCATAACCCATCTGAGCCGTTAACTCAAGGATGGGTTATTTTTTATTTCGAAATGTCAGAATTGTGACAACTAATGATGCGAAACTTACTGCAAACATTAATGATTCAGAAACTGACATCGGCATCACCTCCGGGCCCACACGATGTGGGTCATGCAGACGTTACCACAGAATGTGGTGAATTTAGTCTGCTGTTTTTTGAAATGGGGTATGCCAACCACCCTTGAGTACCAATCTATTATAACGATATTATAGCAAACATTTGTTCTCTTTAATAGTTAAAATGGAAATTTTTATTGTTTTTTAACATGTATTTTGTAATAAGAGTTCATAATTCAATAAAAGAAAAGAACATTTGATATTGTCTATCAAACGCCCTAGAAGTCGGTTTTCGGTATCCTACTTTCTCTTTTAACCCCTTTGTTTACGAGTTGTCTTGTCGAAGATTACTGCTCCTGCTAGTACTGCACCGCGAATCATATATTGATAAGAAATGCCGATTCCTAGTAAATTCATCCCACTTGATAAGAAAGCCATCACGATTGCACCAATAATCGATCCGCTCCGGTTACTTTACCAACACCGTCTAATTTATTACGGCGATTGGTAATTTCATTATAGATATACACTAGAATTCCAACAAATCCTACTAATAGTGTAAGTAGATGCAGACCGTTTATTTCCATAATTGATGGGATAAATCCATTTCCTATCACGTTGAAATGATCGTCTTTTATGATAATCGTTCCCGTTTTTTCTGTTACTTGAATAAGTGCTCCTCGGAAAATAAGCATTCCTGTTAATGTCACAACGAATGACGGAACACCAACCTTCGCAATTAGCACCCCATTCACTAAACCAATAAGGATCCCCAATATTAAAATAATTGGAATCGTGATCATCTTTTCGAAACCCAGTTCCATTATCAAATCTTTATGTATTCGGATAGTAAAACTATGTTTTCGATAATGCTTTTCATACTATAAAATTGTAAAGTTTGTTAAAAAAAAATTTGTGCAATGTGTCCAATGAATGAACATACATAGTTGCTTCATTTTATACATTACTTTTTCTCTTTCATAAAATCCCCTAGCAATTTAGCTCTTATATTTGTGCAGATTGCACATTTTTTATACTTCATTTTTATAATATAAATTAATTATCTAAATTTTCTAAAAACAAAGAATATGGAGGGTTTCTATGAAAAATGCTGATATTATCATTGTAGGCGGTGGTGTTATGGGTTCTAGCACTGCTTATTCACTTCGGAAAATTGGTTTTGATGGAAGAATCATCGTTTTTGAAAAGGATCCTATTTATGAATACTCTTCCACTCCTAGAAGTGCTGGAGGAATTCGGCAATTGTACACAACAGCTATTAATATTCAAATCAGTCGATACAGTTTGCAGTTTTACAAAAACTTTCCGAATACTATGGAAATTGATGGAGAACCTTCAGAAATTAATTTTCGCCAAAGGGGTTATCTATTTTTAGGAACAGATCAGATGATGGCTGGATTAGAAAAGCAAAAAGTTCTACAAAACGAATACGGCGTTCCTTCCGAAGTATTGAATGCAAATGATTTACTTAACATTATTCCAGAATTAAATAGTGAAGACTTAGCTGGTGGTCTTTATTGCCATGAAGACGGCTATCTCGATCCATATTCAGTCATGCAAGGTTTCAAAAAGAATGCTCAAAAGATGGGCGTAGAATATATTTCTGAAGAAGTTGATACGATTTTAACCCAGCAAAATCGAGTAACCGGGGTTCGTCTTGTCAATGGAACAGAGTTCAATTCGCCAATTGTGATTAATTGTGCGGGTGCATGGGGAGTTTATTTAAGTGAAAAGATCGGTATTCCACTCCCTATCCATCCTTTAAAACGTCAAATTTTCCTGTTTGATACGGCTACCCCATTAGAGAAAGAATTGCCTCTTACAGTAGATCCAACAAATGTGTATTTCCGTCATGAAGGAGATAAAATTTTATGTGGATACTCTGAAAATGTAAAACCAGGTATCGATTTTACGGTACAGCGTTCACTTTTCTATGATGAAATGTGGCCTATTTTAGCTAACCGAGTGAAAAATTTTGAACGAGCGAAGATATCATCAGCTTGGGCTGGTTTATATAGTTTTAATACGGTTGATCATAATGCGATTATCGGAAATCATCCATCGATGAAAGGCTACTATATGGCTTTAGGATTTAGTGGTCATGGCATGCAACAAGCACCCGCAGTTGGACAAGGCTTAGCCGAACTGATTCATCTAGGAAAATATGAAAACATTGATTTACGACCACTTCGAGTTGAAAGATTTGACGAAAATGATCTTGTATTAGAGGATGCGATTGTATAGCAAATAAGGTTGGAAGGAGGTATTCATACTTTGCTCATACTAAATGAAATAGATATTTTGCAAGCGGTTACGATGAATGATGTGATCCTT
>DATMJF010000108.1:0-13014 GCA_035554455.1 Rummeliibacillus sp. | reverse complement strand
CCTAAAGTCAATCAATATCTTAAAGATTAATAAAGATTACTAAGTGAATTAATTTCATAATTCAAAGATTTGATAATAAACCTGAACATTAAATGGGCCATTGTTATATGCCATATCTATGAGAACATTGTCTATGAAGCGCCATCTGGAGCGGCATAATAAGTAGATACTAGAAATGAAATGTTATCTTTATTGAATTGTTTATTTAGAAAATATTCGTATTTTTTAACTAGAAAAACACTTATGAAATTGACTCAAATAAATAAAAAAAGCGTAAAGAGTTGTTCAGGCTCTTTACGCTTTTTACGTAAGCGATTTACTTATAAGTTCATCTTCTGCGGTTCAGACAAAAGACGAGGGAGTGAGTTACTAAACGTTTTTGGGAAGCGTTTAGTCCGTAATATAAAAGAATAGTAAAAGATTAAAGAGTGTTGCAATGTTCACAAGTGTTTGAATAGCACTCGCTTTGTTCTTCAATTTTTTCGCCACATTCTACACAGTGTTTATCCGGTAAGTTCTTAAAAAATTCAACAACGTTTTCTAACATTGAAAATCTCCTCCTTATCATTACTGTTATATTACTGTTTCGTTGTAATGTATTGTATTGTAACACAGATGTTTATGTCAATACAAAAAATCGAAATTAAGTTAAAATAATTTATGACAATAAATTAGGAGTGGAAAGCATGTATTTTATTGATAACAAAGGAATTAATGATCCACGCATTAACTTAGCGATAGAGGAATATGCATTAAAAACAATGGATGTTGAAAAAGATTCATTTTTACTGTTTTATATTAATCAGCCTTCAATTATTATTGGAAGAAACCAAAATACAATTGAAGAAATTAACACAGACTATGTGGAAGAAAATGGTGTTATCGTAGTACGCCGATTATCTGGTGGAGGTGCTGTGTATCATGATCTTGGTAATTTAAACTTCAGCTTTTTGACAAAGGATGACGGTGAGTCCTTCCAAAATTTTAAAAAGTTCACACAACCTGTCGTAGATGCTATGAAAAAATTAGGCATTGATTCGGAATTATCCGGTCGTAATGATATCCTTGCAGAAGGACGTAAAATCTCTGGAAATGCAATGTTCTCAACAAAAGGCCGCATGTTCAGTCATGGAACACTCATGTATAATTGCAATATTGATGCTGTTGTATCAGCGCTAAAAGTGAAGAAAGAAAAAATTGAATCAAAAGGTATAAAATCAGTCCGCTCTCGTGTTGCTAATATTGTAGATTTTATGGAAAACCCAATTTCAGTAGAAGAATTCAGAATGGAAATTTTAAAATCCATTTTTGGCGGCGAAGAAAACATTCAATATTACGAACTGACAGAAGAAGATTGGAAAAATATATATAAACTATCTGAAGAACGATATCAACAATGGGATTGGAACTATGGTCAATCACCGAAATTCAATATTCAACGTACAAAAAAATTCTCTTCTGGATTTATTGATTTACGTTTAGAAGTAAACAAAGGTATCATGGAAGAAGTTCATATTTTCGGCGACTTCTTTGGTGTTGGAGATATGGAAGATATCGAAAATGTACTTAATGGAAAAAAATATGAACCACATACGATTTCAGATGCCCTAGAAGGCATTGATATTCCAAAATACTTTGGTGGCGTTTCAAAAGAAGACTTTTTAAAGCTTATTTATTAATTTTTCTGTGCGAATGCACCTATAAGATGGAGGGGAGACTAAATGAATACACATCGAATATTAATAGTAGAAGATGATTTGAAAATTGCTACATTATTAGCGGATACGCTACGTAAGTATCACTATGATGTACAAGCAGTTGAATCTTTTGACAATATACTTGATGACTTTAAAGCGTTCAATCCTCATCTTGTTTTGCTTGATATTAACTTGCCTTCATTTGATGGTTATTATTGGTGTCGTCAGCTAAGACAACTGACGACCTGTCCAATAATATTTATCTCAGCAAGATCAGGCGAGATGGACCAAATTTTTGCTTTAGAGAATGGCGGCGATGATTTTATCACAAAGCCATTTAACTATGAAATCGTCTTAGCGAAAATCAAAAGCCATTTACGCAGGTCCTATGGAGAATATGCAACAAAGCAAGAAGAAAGAACGGTCAAGCAAGGTCAGCTAAAGCTATTTTTAGAACGTATGGAATTACAAACGAAGAATGGGGAAATACCACTTCAAAAAAAAGAATGTATTATCTTGGAATTATTAATGGGGCAAGCTCCAAAAGTTGTATCAAGAGAGAAGCTATTGGAAGAATTATGGGATGACCAAGCATTTGTAGACGAAAACACACTGAATGTAAATATGACGCGAGTGCGCAAAAAGCTTTCGGATTATCATGTTCAATCGACTATTGAAACTGTACGTGGTGCTGGATATCGCTTTGTTCTATGTGAAGAGGAGCAATAACGAATGGAGTCTATAAAACTATTTGTAAAAGATCATTTTGGCTATATATTCTTTGATATATTGCTTGTACTATTTATCCTCTTGATATATAGGTTAGATGGCTTTCGTAATATAGATACAGCTATATATTCCATTATTATTTCACTCGTTCTAACAATAACCTTTTTATGTACGCGTTATATAATGCGACAATCATTCTATAAAAAAGTACTTCAACTTCCTAACAAAATGGAAGATGCATTACAACATAATGCGAAAACCCCGGAACATATTGCAACAGAAACGTATATTCATGAACTTTATAAAATCTATCAATTAGAAGCACAAGCATTGTATGCACAGCAAAATCGCCATCTTCAATTTATGAATCAATGGGTACATCAGATGAAAACGCCGATTAGCGTTTTGGAATTGCTTTTACAAGAAGATGGTGAGCTAGATAAGGTCAGTGTTCAAGAAGAAGTGGACCGTTTGAAGCATGGACTTGAAACCGTTTTGATGAATGCGCGTCTAGATACTTTTGAAGAGGATATGAAAATTGAGCAAGTAGCATTACGTCCATTAGTTAGCTCATTAGTGAATGAAAATAAACGATTATTTATCACGAATCATGTGTACCCTAATATTGATATCGCAGAGGATTGTATCGTACCAACCGATCCAAAATGGATAAAGTTTATTATCGGTCAATTTATCACCAATGCAGTGAAATATACTTTCGAAGATGGCAAAAAATTGTATTTATCTGCGACAATTAAGGATACGCAAATTATTCTAACTATTAGAGATGAGGGGATAGGGATTCCTCCATCCGATCTGAAACGTGTTACAAAAGCGTTCTTTACTGGTGAAAATGGACGTAAAACAGGTGAATCTACTGGGATGGGCTTATATTTGGCAAAAGAGGTTTGCGATAAGCTTGGTCATCAATTGAGAATTGACTCTGAAGTAGGTAGAGGTACATCGATTCAAGTGTACTTCCAGCATTCGTAAAAGAATTGAGGTAATCGTATATGTCGATTTTGAAAATCCAAGACGTAACAAAAGTATACGAAGGAAAAGTTACGCATCGTGCGGTCAATCAACTAAGCTTCGAAGTAGAAAAAGGTGAGTTTCTAGCAGTGATGGGGCCATCAGGAAGTGGGAAAACAACACTTCTTAATATGATTTCCACTATTGATACACCAACATCAGGTGAGATTATCGTAAATGATGTAAAACCTCATGACTTAAAGAAAAACGACTTGGCTTATTTTAGAAGACGTCAACTAGGCTTTGTTTTTCAAGATTTCAATTTGTTACAAATGTTAACTGTTGAAGAAAATATCGTATTACCCTTAACGCTTGATGACCAAGACCTTGAAACAATGCAAACTCGGTTAAAGGACGTTACGAAGCAATTATGTATCGAAAATATCCTTGATAAACGTCCAAATGAGATTTCTGGTGGACAAGCTCAAAAAACAGCGATTGGACGTGCCATTATTCATAAGCCATCATTATTATTAGCAGATGAACCAACAGGGAATTTAGATTCCAATTCATCAAAAGATGTGCTAGAACTTCTAGGGCGTATTAATAAGCAAGAGAACACAACGATTGTAATGGTAACACATGATCCGATTGCAGCTAGTTATTGTGATCGTGTGTTGTTTATAAAAGACGGAGAATATTTTAATGAAATTTATAAAGATAATCATCGCCAAACATTTTTTCAAGCCATTTTAAATGTGTTGAGCTTACTGGGAGGTCATGTCGGTGACTTTTCGACAGTTCGCTTTCCGTAATGTAATAAGAAATTGCCGTGTCTATGCGGCTTTTTTCTTATCAAGTGTGTCATCGGTGATGGTGTTTTTTATCTATTCTATGTTGATGTTTCATCCAAAAGTTGAAGATGAATTTTTACGCGAGATTGCCTTTCAAGGAATGTTTGTAGCAGAAGTTATTCTTGTACTATTCACATTGTTTTTCTTGTTTTATTCTATGCGGGCTTTTTTAGAAGCGCGTTCGAAGGAATTTGGTATATTACTGCATTTAGGTATGGAGAAAAGACAACTCAATAAGCTTATATTGTTTGAAACGATGATTATAGGGTTTACTTCGATTGTTGTCGGAATCGTTTTCGGATATGCTTTTTCAAAGTTTTTCTTTATGATTGTACGAGAAATTTTACAAATTGATAGTCTACCTCTGTATTTTTCATGGAAGCCATTTGCATTGACAATTGGCACTTTTACTAGTCTATTTATCATTATTTCATTAATAAGTGTGATGTTTATCAAGGATACTAATTTAGTAAGTTTATTGCGTGGCTATTGGCGAAATGAACTAATTGCAAAGTATTCTGTGTGGAAAGGGATTACAGGTCTTCTCTTTTTAGTTGCTGCGTATGTGATGGCTGCAAATATCCAAAAGGAATATCTTGTTATTTTCGCGACTTTAACACCGCCCTTTGCAATAATAGGGACATATCTGTTTTTTACAGATTCCGTACCATTTATAATATCTCGTATTCGAAAACATAAAAAATGGTATTGGCATAAATATCGTATTGTTTCAATGGCCAAGATTTCTTCTATTATGCGAGAAAACGCAAGAATGTTTTTTATCTCTTGTATGGTATCAACATTAGCTTTTTTAGCCATTGGTATATTAAGTTCTATGTCTACGTTTACGCATCAATATCACCAATTGAATCCATTAGGATTAGTCTATTCAAGTAAATTAAACAATCCTTATGAAAAAGAACATATTACAGGATTAATAGATGAATTAGAGGAGAAAGGGCTTAGTTATCATCTCAATAAATTTGATATCAAGCGTCAAACTTCTTCCAACACAAAAAAGCCTGTGAAAATTATTACGCAGTCAGATATAAACAGATTAGCACTTGTTTTTGGATATCCAGTAGTTCGCTTAAAACCGGGAGAAGCAATGTTTTTACCATATTCAGAGGATTCCATAAATGAACTTCAGTATAAAAAAGTAGAAACCATTTTACAAGAAAATAGTGTGCCACTCTATATTGATAAAGTGTATCCAAAGGTACTATTTTCACCAACAGAGCTTGGTACAAACGTTATTGTTGTTAGTGATGAGGATTTTCGTTTGATTAAAGAGCCTATGGTAGGTGCGAATGCAAAGCAATCTACCAACCATATATTTGTATTCTATGTTCCACAATGGACAGAAACAAAAGATATTGGCACAAATTTAGATGCGATCATGACAGAAGCATATATGACCAACCACGAAAATGATTTGCCCTTTTACTTTGAAAATCCAGGACTAGATTATTCATTCTTACGTTCGACCTTTGCCTTGTTATTATTTATCGGTTTATTGGCTGCGACAGTCTTTTTCCTTGCTTCAGGTAGTTTCATATACTTCAAGTTATACACAGGGCTTGAAGAAGATAAAAAACAATTTGATGCATTACGTAGAATGGGGATAACAGATAAAGAATTACGTAAGATTGTCAATAGTCAGTTAATACCACAGTTCTTTTTACCATGGGGACTAGCGATGTTCCATAGTACATTTGCTTTTATGGCGCTTCAAGTATTTTGGAAAGGAATTGCAGATCTATCCATACTAAAAGAAATATTCCTCGTACTAGCATTGATTACATGTATGCAGTTATGCTATTTCTATTTAATACGTTGGCGTTACTTATCACATATTCGTGCAATATAACTGAAAAAACAACAGATGGCTAAAAATGGCTGTCTGTTGTTTTATTTTTCTATTTTCTATATAATAGATTTGGATGGGAAATGAATGACTATTCATTTTATTCTGACAAAAGGGGATGGGGAGATGAATTTAGTATCAGCGGTTTATAAGACATCTATAGAACAAGCAGACAAAGTAGCGTATCATTTTGTGGGAAAGGATACGACCTACGCAGAATTTGAAGATGCAGTTTCTAGATTGGCAACAGCATTAAAGGAATTAGGGGTAAAAAAAGGGGATCATGTTGCTTTCTTATTGGGCAATACACCTCATTTTGTGATTTCTTTATATGCGACAATGCGAATCGGAGCAACAGCGATACCTGTGAATCCACTTTATACACCAGACGAAATTACATATATTATTCGTAATGGTGATGTTAAAGTAGTGATTGCCTTAGATGCATTACTACCATTGGTAGAGGCTGGGGTGCAGGCATTTCCTGATGTTCAAACGTATGTTATTTGTGAAACAAAACCAGATACAGCTGAGAAAATGAAAGCGTTACCACAGCGTGTGAAGGAAAGAGTTAATTCGTTCACACAATTAATTGCTCAATCAGAACCAAGTGTAAAACCATGTGAGATTGATGATGATGATACAGCGATTATTTTGTATACATCAGGCACTACAGGCCATCCAAAAGGTGCAATGTTAACTCACAAAAACCTATATTCAAATGCTCGTGACATTTCTGACTATCTACAAATGAATGCGAATGATCGAGTGATTACCACATTACCTGTATTTCATGTATTTGCGTTAACTGTGGTAGTGAACGCGCCGTTATTAAGATCGGCTCAACTAATTATTGTACCAAACTTTAGTCCAAAAGAAATTTTCAGAATTGGTAGAGAACATCAGCCGACAGTTTTTGCAGGAGTTCCGACAATGTATAATTTCTTGTATCAGTCTCCTGATGGCAATCCAGATGATTTAAAATCATTACGTTTAGCTATTTCAGGTGGAGCATCTATGCCAGTGGCATTACTTCATAATTTTGAAGAGAAATTTAAGGTTCGAGTATCAGAAGGTTATGGGCTTTCAGAAGCTTCCCCTGTTACTTGCTTCAATCCATTAGATAATGAACGAAAAGCGGGATCGATTGGCACGAATATTATGAATGTAGAAAACAAAGTGTTTAATGAGTTCGGTGAAGAGGTACCAGTAGGTGAAGTTGGCGAACTCGTAGTAAAGGGTCCTAATGTTATGAAAGGCTATTATAAAATGCCTGAAGAAACAGCAGTAGCAATTCGTGATGGATGGCTATACACAGGTGATTTAGCTCGAATGGATGAGGATGGATATTTCTTCATTGTCGATCGTAAAAAAGATATGATAATTGTAGGTGGCTATAATGTATATCCACGTGAAGTTGAAGAAGTACTTTATAACAATCCTGGCGTACTAGAAGCAGCAGTAGTGGGTATTCCTGATCTGAATTTAGGTGAGGAAGTACTGGCATATGTTGTGCTGAAAGACAAATCAATTACTGTAGAAGATTTACATGAATTTTGTAAAAAACACTTAGTAAAATATAAATGTCCAAAAGAAATTATATTACTTGATGAAATACCAAAGAATACTACTGGTAAGATTTTGCGCCGTAATTTGAAAGACCAAGCTCTTTCTCGCGCATAAAGGTTGCAAGGAGATGTCAAAAAGTCTCTTTTGAACAACTCCTCTGCAGGAGCAAATCAATTCTGCGACGAGTAACCGCAGGAGCAAAATGTATCTTGATTAGTACGTGGCCACTGAAAAATGATTTTATTCCTAATTTTTATAGTACAAATCTGCTATAACATGAAGTGGAATCAGCTTCGCTTTCCGCGGGCGAACCGACGAGCCTCCTCGCTGCGCTGTGGGGTCTCTCTGGCTCGCTTTCCCGCAGGAGTCTGCGCTGATTCCACTTCAACAAAAATTACATCACAAAATTTTATTATTAAAATTCATGCATTTTGACTTTTTCAGTGTCCTCATTAGTACAAAGAGCTGTCTTAAAAGTGATTTTCTAAACTTTTAAGATAACTCTTTTTTGTTTATTTAAAACGATTACTGTAAATCTTCAATCAAAAAATGCCTACTCACCATACTTATGATGAATAGACATTCTAATCAAGATGCTTTTTTATATTTTGCAAAATATAAAATAACTAATGCTAATATCCAGATTGGTCCAACAATTAATGCAATTTGTGTATCTGGGAAAATACCCATAAGCGCAATCACTAAAAGAAGGAAAGCTATTGCAATGTATGAACCAAACGGATACCAAAATGCTTTATAGGAAAGCTTAGAAACTTGCGTTTTAGATAATGATTTACGGAATTTTATTTGACTAATTAAAATAATCATCCAAGTCCAAATAGCACCAAAGGTAGAGATGCTTGTTAACCAAGTAAATACTTTTTCTGCAACGAAGTAGTTTAATACGACACCTATTAATAGTACGAATGTAGATGCTAGTATTGCTACTGTTGGTACTCCACCTCGACCAACCTTTTTAAAGATAGCAGGTGCTTGATTTTGTTCCGCAAGGTTAAATAACATACGGCCTGTACTAAAGATACCACTGTTACAGCTTGATAGAGCGGCAGTTAGAACGACAAAGTTAATAATACCTGCTGCGTAACGTAATCCGACTTGATTGAACATTAACACAAATGGACTATTGTTTGTATTGATTTCATTCCATGGATAAATGGACATAATAACCGTTAATGCACCAATATAGAAGATCAAAATTCTCCATAGCACAGTATCGATTGCATGAGGAATTACTTTTTTGGGATTTTTTGCTTCACCTGCAGTGATCCCGATCATTTCGACTCCTAGATATGCGAACATAACAATCGGTAATGACATGAATATACCTTTAATACCATTCGGCATAAATCCACCATGACTCCATAAATTACTAAAGCCAACAGCTATGCCGCCATTACCTATTCCAAATAGGATAATCCCTAATCCAATTACAATCATTGCAATTATTGCAAAAATTTTAATGAAAGCAAACCAAAATTCAAATTCGCCAAATGTTTTTACTGCGATTAAATTGACTATTGTCATAATCACAAGTGCAGCAAGTGCCCATATCCATTTCGGTGAACCTGGGAACCATAATTGCATGTATATTCCGACTGCTGTAATTTCAGCCATACATGTCACAATCCATAAAAACCAATAGTTCCACCCGGTTATAAATCCCGCAAGTGGTCCTAAATAGTCTTTGGCGTAGCGACTAAAGGATCCGGCGACAGGGTTTTCAACCGCCATTTCACCAAGTGCACGCATAATAATGAAAATTACGATACCACCAAGGGCATAAGCGATTAAAATAGCAGGTCCAGATAATTGAATAGCGCCTGCAGAACCTAGAAATAAACCGACTCCTATGGCAGCACCGAGCGACATTAGCGTGATATGTCGCGACTCCAAACCTCGTTGGAGCTGTGGTTTTTTGTTCATAAATAAAACTCCTTCGATGCTATAAAATTGTAACTTCATAATCGTACCACAAAATCCAAATAATAAAAATGGACATGTGGTACTAAATGAAAGAAATATTCTGAATGATTATTTAATATTATGGCTCTGTTAAATTTGATTGTTGAAATTTGAAAAGAATAGATATTGCGCTTAGCGTGCTGGCACTTTGGATAAAAACTCAACAGTATCCATTAACATAGCCAATATTATAAATGATAACGTTTTACGTTACATATATGCATGAGTTATAGTGAAATTACAGTAAACAGTAAAATTATAGAAAGGGAGTAAATGAAATGAAAAGAATGATTCAAAAAGAAGATTTATACAATTTAACTTCAGTATCATCACCTGTATTGTCACCAAATGGTAGGGAAGCAATTGCTATTCGCACAATTATGGATCAAGAAAAGAATAAATACCTATCCTATTTGATTCATATTGATGTTGATTCAAATGAAGTAACGCAATGGACATTCAGCGAAGAACGAATTTCATCACTTACTTGGTCACCAGATGGAAAGTCAATTGCATTTTTATCCACAAGAAATAAGCAAAAACAACTATTTATTCTTTCAAAAAATGGAGGAGAGGCAAAACAAATTACCAAGTTTGCGGATGGCGTAAATTCATATCTATGGGATCCGAATAATGAAAAAATTTGGTTCACTGCAAATGTTCAAGAGGGCAAGGAATTCACAGATGAAAAAGAAGAGAAAAAAGATGAATTTCCAACAGCATATGTTGTAAATGGTATGAAATATAAAATGAATGGCGTTGGCTTGATTTCGCAAAAAAGCTATAGTCAAATTGGAAAAGTAAATCTTGTAGATAATCATGTATCACGTTTTATAACAGATACATATGATTATAGTTTGCAAGCTATTTCTCATGACGGTCGCTCTCTTGTAGTAGGTGTTAATCGTGCAGAAGATAAAGACAATGATTGGCATTCGCCAATAATATTAATCGATATCGAAACAAAGAAAGAAACAGTAATTGCTAATGAAGAAGGATATTTCGGTGGTGCTACTTTTTCTTTAGATGATCGTTATATTGCATTTGAAGGTAGTAACTTTACATTTAGAAATGCTGGACATGCATCTCTTTACATTTACGATGTGGATCAACAACACTACTGGAATTTGACTGAATCACTGGATTTACCAATAGGTGATTATTCAGTGGGAGATCTACAACAAAGTGTGACAGCTCCAAGTTTAGTTTGGACTGAAACAAATGATCTATACTTCCAGTTATCAACTTCAGGTGATGTGCGTTTATATTATGCATCATTAGAAGGTGCTATTTATCCTGCAAGTCCTGAAGATGAACATATCTATGGTTATGATGTGTCAAGAGACGGAAATACAGCATTACTAGCTATAAGCAATCCAGTTTTTCCTGGGGAATTATTTAAATATGATATTGCACTTGGAGAAAGACATCAAATTACACATTTTAATGATGCTTGGTTAGAAGAAGTGAACGTTGTCAAACCACAACCGATTACGTATGAAGGATATAATGGTTGGACAGTTCACGGTTGGTTGATGAAACCTGCTAATTATGTAGAAGGTGAAAAATATCCATTGATTGTTGAAATTCATGGTGGACCACATACAATGTATGCCAATACATTCTTCCATGAATTACAGGTATTAGCGGCACAAGGATATGGCGTATTGTATGTAAATCCACGTGGTAGTCATAGTTATAGCCAACAATTTGTTGACGCATGCCGTAATGATTATGGTGGCGGTGATTATGAAGATATTATGGCAGGATTAGATTATGTTCTTGTACAAAATGATTGGATCGATGAATCACGTTTGGGTGTTACTGGCGGTAGTTATGGTGGCTTTATGACAAACTGGATTGTAGGGCACACAAATCGGTTCAAAGCAGCTGTCACACAACGTTCTATTTCGAACTGGATTAGTTTCTTTGGTGTGTCTGATATTGGATACTACTTTACAGAATGGCAAATTGGTAAAGACATGAACGATGTAGAGACATTATGGAAACATTCACCGTTGAAGTATGCTAAGAATATTGAAACCCCTTTACTCATTTTACATGGTGAAAAAGATGACCGTTGTCCAATAGAACAAGCTGAACAGTTATATATCACGCTGAAATCTATGGGGAAAGAAACTCAATTTGTGCGTTTCCCAAATGCTGATCATAACTTATCTAGAGTGGGAATTCCAAACTTAAGACAACAACGCTTAGAGCAAATCGTAGATTGGTTTAAAAAATATCTTTAATAAATTTTATTGTAAATTTAGTGTAAAGTTAATTTGGATTTAGCAACTTTCCTTCTACTCAATCGTTACTATTAAAGTAAATAGGTTTGTAAACCGTGACAGAAAATTGATATAACTGTATGATGTATAAGAATATTTAAAGATTGTGAGTGGAAGTAATGATTGATCTGGTACGAAGTCTGTTTGATTTTATTATGCATATTGATGTGCATTTAAAAGACATAGTTACCCAATATCATGGTTGGGTATACGGAATTGAATTTTTAATCGTATTTATCGAAACTGGTGTAGTCATCTTGCCGTTTTTACCTGGTGATTCGCTGTTATTTGCAAGTGGTGCTCTAGCAGCTTTTGGTGGATTAAATTTATGGATTTCACTAGCTGTATTTTTTGTAGCAGCAGTTTTAGGTGATTCTTTAAACTATGAAATTGGACATAAGATTGGTAAGTCCATTCCAGAAAATAGCTTTTTAGGACGCGTTATTAATAAAGAACGTATGCAAAAAGCACAAGATTTCTTTGACAAGCATGGTGGTAAAGCAATTGTGATAGCAAGATTTATGCCTGTCATTCGGACATTCATACCATTTATTGCAGGTGCAAGTAAGATGCGCTATCGACATTTTATTGTATATAATATTACAGGCGCTTTCTTATGGGTGTTAGTCGGAGTATTTAGTGGATATTTCTTCGGTAATATACCATTTGTCAAAGATAACTTCTCAACAGTTATTTTAGCTATTATTTTTGTATCAATATTACCAGCTATTATTGGTATCCTACGTACAAAAATAAAAAAATCATAAGTAAATTAAACATCCCTTACTAATATTCAGGTACTAGTTTCCAAAATATTAATAAGGGATGTTTTTATTTATTTAATAAGCTAAATAATACGATGGCCACGTGTTCTTGCTACTTATAAAGTACATTTTTCGCTTATAATCAATTTTTAAAAATTTGGAATAATTCCCTTATCACTAATTTTGTTCATTGTGGAGCGAAAGACGGCGACTCCTACGGGAAAAGCTTGAGCTGAAAGCCCCGCAGGAACGTAGTGACGAGGAGATTGAAGCCAAGCCCGTGGAAAG
>DATMJF010000107.1:0-6019 GCA_035554455.1 Rummeliibacillus sp. | reverse complement strand
CAAGACGGATTAGGCGCTCTTCAGGAATACCAATTTCGTCTTTCCAAATATCGTATGCTTCTTGGTCTTCAGGGTGAATTGTAATAGATAATTTTTCTCCATCAAAGCCCATCCATTTAGGATCAGTTAAAAATTCCCACGCATAGTGGATTGCTTCTTTTTTGAAGTAATCGCCGATTGAGAAGTTCCCAAGCATTTCGAAGAATGTATGGTGGCGTGCTGTTTTCCCTACGTTTTCAATATCATTTGTTCGAATTGCTTTTTGAGCATTTGTAATACGTGGATTTTCAGGAATTACTGAACCATCAAAGTATTTTTTTAAAGTTGCGACACCAGAGTTAATCCAAAGTAATGACGCATCATTAATTGGAACAAGTGGCATACTTGGTTCTTGTTTATGATTTTTTTCTTCGAAGAATTCAATGAATTTACGACGAATTTCTGCAGATGTTTGCATGAATAGTTCCTCCTTTAATATAATGCCTTTGTTTAACAATACTGTTGATACTTTATCCGTTTCGCTACAGGCGGACGCTTTCCGCGGTTCGAACCAACGAGCCTCCTGATTCGCTACGCTGAGGGCACTGAAAAACCATTTTGCCCCTAATTTTTATAGTTCAAATCTGCTATAGCATGAAGTGGAATCAGCTTCGCTTTCCGCGGGCGAACCGACGAGCCTCCTCGCTGTGCTGCGGGGTCTCTCTGGCTCGCTTTCCCGCAGGAGTCTTCGCTGATTCCACTTCAACAAAAATCGCATCACAAAATTTCATTTTTAAAATTTATGCATTTTGACTTTTTCAGTGACCTCGCTACGCTCTCTGTGGGGTCTCGTTTGCCTCGCTTTTCCGCAGGAGTCGCCGCCTTTCGCTTAAGTAAGATGTATTAAAAAAATCAACAATATCATTTAACAGACCAAATACAATAAAAAAAAACCTTATCCACTGTAACAGGGACGAAGGTTAATTTCGCGGTACCACCCTAATTATAATAGTTTGCACTATTATCTCTCGATTGACCTTAACGCGGTAAACGGCAGTTTTTGACTGCACTCAGGACGAGCTTTTCCAAAATGGTAAGCGAAGGTTCTCACAGCCCAGGAACCTCTTTCTGTACACTTTCCAAAAAGTACTTTTTTCCATCAACGATTTTAATTATAGGGTTTCTTAATATAGTACATTTGCCGAAAACGAGTTATCTCCGACTTTACTCATACTTATTTTAAAAAATGCTAGTCATTATGTCAATTCTCATTCACCATAAAGTCATATGGGCTAATCCCTTTCATACCAATCATAGGATGAATGAAATTGACATTGTCTACGGTTAGTATTGCTGGCTTACCGTCGTTAACTTCTACTGAAGTTTCTCGCATTAATTGTTCTTCTTCTGATTTTGAAGAAATTTCATCACTATTTTCTTCACCAACTTTTGTCGTTTCAACTTCAGGTTGATCATTATTTAAACGATCTGAAAGACTTGTATGTCTTTGTAAATCATCTGTTCGTTGAAACCCATAAATAAAAGTATCTGGTTCTCCGCAAAGTATAAGAAAATTCTTTGCTCGCGTAATGCCTGTATATAGTAAATTCTTTCGAAGCATTTTCGAATAACCTCTAACAATCGGCATAATAACCATCGGGAACTCACTACCTTGTGATTTATGAATTGAACAACAGTAAGCAAGAGTTAGCTGATTTAAGTCACCTTTTTGATAAGTAACTTCAATTCCGTCAAAAGAAACGACTAATAAATCTGTTTTTTCAACAGTTTCCTTTGCCTTAATGATAGAAATAACTTCACCCATATCTCCGTTAAAGACATTACTATTTGGCTGATTGACAAGTTGTAAAACTTTATCTCCTATACGATAAGTTGTGTCACCAAATGCAATCTCTTTTGTTTTTGCACTTGTTTTTGGATTAATAAGCTCCTGCAACATTTTGTTCATCGCATCAATACCAGCATTTCCTCTGTACATTGGTGCTAACACTTGCACATCATGAATCGAGAAGCCTTTTTTGATCGCACTTTTTACAACTTGACCAACAACATCTGCAATTTGTTCTTGCCCTACACAGATAAAAGAACGGTCGCTCGTTTTAGCAGTTAGATCTTGAGGTATTTCACCTTGTTTCATCTGATGGGCCAATTCAATAATAGATGATCCTTCAGATTGACGATATACATCTTTCAACTCTACAGTTGGAATCGCTTTTGATGCGAGTAAATCTTTAAGCACCTGTCCTGGGCCTACTGGTGGTAGTTGATCTTGGTCTCCTACAAATATCACTTGGCAATCATCGTTTAAAGCCTTCAATAATTGATTGGCAAGCCAAGTATCTACCATTGACATTTCATCGACAATAATCAGACGGCCCGCTACTTCACGTTCCGTATCTTCTTCTTTTTCTTGGCCGGTAAAGCCCAGCAAACGATGTATTGTCATTGCAGGTAATTCCGTCGATTCACTAAGTCGTTTTGCCGCACGTCCTGTTGGTGCTACTAGAACAATTGGGAAGTCTTCGTCTTTTGCAGCATATTCTTTTGGATTAAGGGATAGCCCATGTAATTCTGCGTATACATCAACAATTCCTCGAACAACTGTTGTTTTACCAGTACCAGGACCACCCGTTAAAATCATTACAGCTGAATTAATCGCTGTTTCAATTGCTTCTATTTGCGTTTCAGCATATGAAACACCAAAACGTTCCTCAGCATCCCCTATTCTTTTACGGATTTCGGATGAAGGGAACGCAGAATGTTCTTTGTTTTTTTGTGCAAGTTCAGTGATTTTAGTTGCAATACCTATTTCTGAATAGTAGAGAGAAGGCATATAAATTCTTGTCTCTTCTCCACACACTTTGCCGTCTTCACCTAGCTCAATAATACATCTGGAAATATCATCATAATCAATAGTGCAGTGTTGACTGGATTCTAATAGTTTTTTCGCTTGCGGGATAATTTCTTTTGCATCTTGATATACATGCCCTTCTGATAAAGCGGCAACATTTAAAAGATGCAAGATAGATGCCTTTATACGATCTGGGTGATTACCTGTTATATGTAATCTTGCCCCTAGCTCATCTGCACGTTGGAAGCCGATTCCTTCAATATCTTCAATTAAACGGTACGGATTCTTCTGTAAAACTTGGAGTGTTTCGCCTTCATATGTTTGATAGATTCGAACTGCAATTTGAGCACCAAATCCCCACTCATTTAGTTGAATCATAATGCGATCAAGTCCGAGGTTTTGTTCGAGTACAGAACGAAGGGTTTGCTTTTTGTCTTCTGTTAATCGTGGAATTTCATCTAAAGCATCCGGATTTTCGATAATCACTTTAATCGCATTAGGACCTAGCTTTTTCACAATGGTCTCGGCAGTACGATGACCGATACCTGGAAATAAATCACTAGCTAAATATTGAACGACCCCAGTCTCAGTGGCTGGGATCTCTTTTTCAAAAGTTTCAGCTTGAAACTGTAGGCCGTATTTTGGATGTTGCTTTAATTGACCTGTATAGCGATATAAGGCTTCTTCAGCAACCGTTGGAAAATAACCTGTAACGATGATCTCTTTTTCTTTGTAATCTGTATTCGTCTCTTGAATTTTCAATTTGACAATTGAAAATAAATTTTGAGCGTTATGAAAAATAGTGACGACAGGTCGACCGACGATAAAAAGCTGTTCGTCTGTAAATAATGATAAATTTTCAGTCAACACTGTCCCCTTCTTTCAATTAGTTATTTTTCATCGCAAGCATGTCATGGATATAACGCGCTTGTTCAAATTCAGGTTGTAAAGTAAATGCTTGTTTTAAATGATACATTGCATCATCAATTCGTTCAGATGAAACTGCGTAAAGTACCCCTAGATTATAATGGGCATCTGCATTGTTCCAATCCGCATCGATAACATATTGTAATTCTTTTTCTGCTGGTTGAAATAATTCTAATGTGCAAAGCATAATACCGTAAGCTAATCGAATTTGTAAATCTTCTGGAGCAAGCTCTGCTGCACGTTGCATGTAAGGTAAGCCTAATTTTGGTTGATCTTCATGTTCAAAGCTTTTGCCAAGCATATAATACGCATCGGCTCCTTCAATACCATTGCGGATTGAACGTTCGTATAGCTTTGCTGCTTCTATATATCGCTCAGAATTATAATATAGATTAGCCAAACCGTAATATGCTGTTGCTGCATTTTCATCTAATGTCAATGCTTTTTGGAAAAAGCGTTCTGCACGTTCACTATCATCCATCGAAGCTAGTAGATTACCAAAATTAATGTAACCTACAGGATCTTCAGGATTTTCTTCAATAGCTTGTGTAAATGCTTTTGCAGCATCTTCGTATCTTTTTTCTTGAATTGCTTTTACGCCTTCTTCGTTATAATCCACTTTGTTCACCTCTGTTACCCAACATATGTTAATTTATCGCTATTTTTAAACACTTCATCAATGGTTGCGCCACCTAGACATTCATCTCCGTCATATAATACGACAGATTGTCCTGGTGTAATAGCACGCGTTGGTTCACTAAAGGTTACCAGCCATTTATCTTCACCGACAAGTTCAACTTCTACCGGTACATCCTTTTGACGATAGCGGAATTTTGCCGTTGCATTAAATTTCTTCGGCATTTCGCGATGTGTTGTAAAACTTGTTTTCACTGCAGTTAAACTTGTAGAGAAAAGTTTATCATTGTTGAAGTTTTGTCCAACTAATAGCACGTTTCTTTCTAAGTCTTTTCCTAATACAAACCAAGGATCACCGTCTCCACCAATACCAAGGCCATGGCGTTGACCGATTGTGTAATACATAAGTCCATCATGTTTGCCCATTACTTTCCCATCAAATGTTTCCATATTGCCTGGTTGAGCAGGTAAGTATTGGCTTAGGAATTCTTTAAAATTACGTTCACCGATAAAGCAAATACCAGTTGAGTCCTTTTTCTTAGCAGTTGCTAGACCTGCTTCTTCTGCAATTTCACGAACTCGTGGTTTTTCTAGTTCACCAATTGGAAACATCACTTTAGACAGTTGTTCTTGTGATAATTGGTTTAAGAAGTACGTTTGGTCTTTGTTTTGATCGATACCACGTAACATTCTCGTTTCACCATCACGTACCTCGACTCGTGCATAGTGACCAGTTGCAACGTAATCAGCACCAAGTTTCAAGGCATGTTCTAGAAATGCTTTGAATTTGATTTCCTTATTACACATAACATCTGGGTTTGGTGTACGACCTGCTTTATATTCTTCTAAAAAGTAAGTAAATACTTTATCCCAATATTGTTTTTCAAAGTTTACCGCATAGTACGGGATACCAATTTGATTACAAACTTTGATAACATCTTCATAATCCTCTGTAGCTGTACAAACACCGTTTTCATCTGTATCATCCCAGTTTTTCATGAAGATTCCGATTACGTCGTAACCTTGTTTTTTTAGTAAATAAGCCGTTACAGAAGAATCGACTCCTCCAGACATTCCGACAACAACACGTGTTTGTGAGGGGTCTTTCGTTGCGTTCATATTGTTCACCTTTTTTCTGTTATTTCACTAAGCGTTTTACGATTTCAATTGTTTTATCTGCAGTTGTTTGGATATCCTCCAATGTTAAGCCATAGCCAAAGCTAAAGCGGATAGAGTTGCGTAGCTCATCGGCGTCTATTCCATACATTGCAACAAGTACATGTGAAGGATCGATAGAACCAGCTGTACATGCAGAACCACTAGAAGCGGCAATTCCTGCTATATCTAAATTAACTAAGAATGATTCGACATCCATTCCTGTAAAACTAATATTTAATACATGAGGTAAATAGTGAACTTCATCACCATTTACATGATAAGTAATATCTGCTTCGTCTAATGCTTTTAAGAACGTTGTCCGGAAATTGTCAAATTGAAGTTGTTTTTCTTCAAAATTTTGTTGTGCAATTTTCGTAGCTTCTGCAAAACCAACAATTGCTGGTACATTTTCGGTACCTGCACGACGTTTACGTTCTTGTTCACCTC
>DATMJF010000106.1:0-22094 GCA_035554455.1 Rummeliibacillus sp. | reverse complement strand
AGGTATGGCGATCGGCTATTTATATACGGGTGGACCATTTCCAATTGCATATACACCTTTTGGCGAATTATTTGCAGGACTTAGTATGGGATTTGCCTTTGTATTGATTTCCTATTTTATACAAGCTGGAAGCATCAGTATGACGAGCCTTCTTGTATCGATACCTGTAGGAATATTAGTTGGCGGTATCAATATGTCCAATAATATCCGAGATATTAAAGAAGATACAATAGGTGGTCGAAAGACATTAGCTATTCTTCTAGGTCGTGACAAAGCGATTAATATGTTAGGCTTATGGTTCGTTTTAGCATATGTATGGATGATTGTTTTGATTATGGTGGGCATTGTTAGTCCGTGGTTATTAGTAGTACTTATTAGTATTCCAAAACCAATAACAGCGATTAAAAGTTTTAAAGAAGGAGAAAAAGAACCAGCGAAATTGGGACTTGCTATGAAATCTACTGCGATGACCAATACCTTCTATGGTTTACTTTCATCAGTTGGCTTATTATTAAGTTATTTTTTCTCTTAAATTACACAAATCTTCGCTAAGCGCTTTCATGCAGAAAGGGCAAATAAAAGCGAGTAATATCATGTTCGATTCAATTTCAATTCGCCGAGAAATCGGCGGATTTTTTTTTCATAAACGATAGCACAGGTGTTTATGATGTGATAGTATACAATTTGTTTCAAAAATTGAAAAAGGAAGAAAGGCGATAATATGGAAGAAGTGATGGAAGATCAGTCGAAGGAAAAGTTAAGCTTATTCCATTTAACATGGCCAATTTTCCTAGAAGTGTTTTTATTTACGTTGATGGGTGTAGCAGATACTTTTATGCTCAGCGCATTAGCTGATGATGCAGTAGCGGGGGTAGGGGCTGCCAATCAATTTATTCTTATAACCATTTTAATCTTAGAAGTGATTGGTAATGGTGCTTCTATCGTTGTAGCACAATATTTAGGCTCAAGACGTTATGAAGAAGTCCCTAAGATTGCAGCGGTTGCCATTACAATGAATCTTACAATTGGTGTTGTTTTAAGTGCGCTTTTTGTATTTTTCTCTAAGCAAATGATGACAGCGATGAATTTGCATGGTGATGTACTTAATTATGCAAATCATTATTTAGCTATTATTGGTGGAGGAATATTTCTTCAAGCGTTGATTAATGCAACGGCAGCGATTGTACGTGTTCATGGTTGGACCAGACAAACGATGTATGTGTCTGTAGCGATGAATATGTTACATATTATTGGAAATTATATTTTGATATTTGGTAAATTCGGATTTCCAGAGTTAGGTGTACAAGGTGCTGCCGTTTCTTCTGTTATTAGTCGTGCCATTGCACTTGCTGTATTCTTCTGGCTATTATACCGGGCGTTAGAATTTAGAATAGATTTCAAGTATTATCTAGCATTGCCAAAAGAATATATTAAGAAGATATTAGGTATTGGTGTACCATCAGCTCTTGAGCAAGTACTATATCAAGGTTGTCAAATTACATTTTTATATTATGTTACTTTTTTAGGTTCAGAAGCTCTAGCTGCTCGCCAATATGCTTATAATATTTCGATGTTTACGTATTTATTTGCTATGGCGATTGGATCTGGAACGGCGATTATAGTGGGGCGGTATGTTGGAGCGAATCGCAAAGATGATGCTTACAATCAGCTATGGACTAGTGTGAAATGGGCAATTTCCTTCACACTTTTGATGGTAGCGCTCGTGATGCTCTTCCGCTATCCACTAATGCGGATATTCACAGATAACCCTGAAGTTATTAAAATCGGTGCATCCGTATTGCTATTGAGTATTTTACTAGAAACAGGTAGAACGTTTAATATTACAATTATTAATTCATTAAGAGCGGCCGGTGATGCGAGATATCCAGTCGTTATCGGTTTTTTCTCAATGGTTTGTATGAGCTTAACACTGGGATACTTTTTAGTATTCCATTTACACCTTGGTCTCGTAGGAGTCTGGCTAGCAATAGCTGCTGACGAATGGTGTCGTGCGATTTTAGTTTTCTTTAGATGGAAGAGTCGTAAATGGGAACGCTATGCACTTGTTTCACCAAATAAAGATTAAAAGTGATATATAAAGAATTAACAAAGATGAACACCAACCACTTAGTTGGTGTTTTTATTTAAATGCGGAGTGTGCTCGTCCAGCTTTGGCGGACAAATAGCGCCCGCAGCTGGAAAGAATTTGGCACAAATGATTGCATTTTCTATCAATGTAGAGTTCAGTGTATACTAATGAAAGAAGAAAGTTAATCGAGGTGTTTTTGTGGGATTGTCGAAAAAAGTGGCAAGTGCCAATTTTATGCGAGAACAGCAAGCAATCTTTGCTTGTCCTGTATGTCATGAGAAAATGACAGTTACAGAGCAATGTGTTGTAACTTGCGAAAATCGACATACGTTTGATGTAGCAAAACAAGGATATGTGAATTTTATGACGCATCCTGCCACATCCATGTATGGTAAAGAATTGTTTGAAGCACGTAAACAAATAATTGAAAGTGGACTCTATTTGCCAATGCATGAAGCAGTAGTGGATTTGTTGAAATCGTTTGGACAAGATCTTACTATATTAGATACAGGCTGCGGTGAGGGCTCACATTTAGCGATGATTAAAAATCAATTTGAAGAAACAACAGATAAAAAAATTGTCGGAGTAGGAATCGACATTGCAAAAGAAGGAATTATTGCTGC
Source organism: Rummeliibacillus sp. (assembly GCA_035554455.1). Taxonomy (GTDB): domain Bacteria; phylum Bacillota; class Bacilli; order Bacillales_A; family Planococcaceae; genus Rummeliibacillus. The sequence goes on along the minus strand of DATMJF010000106.1, from coordinate 19,382 downwards.
AGGTCGAAATTATGAAGATATGATCTGGTGTGTTGGAGATTTAGCGAAAAGTCCATTCCAAGAGTCTAGCTTTGATGTAATTTTAAATATTTTGTCACCAGCGAATTATACGGAATTCAGACGACTTTTAAAGCCAGAAGGAGTAGTAGTGAAGATTGTTCCACAAAGTGGGTATCTTCGACAATTACGAGAAGTATTTTTTGCGGATTCTGACAAAGAATCTTATTCCAATGATCGTACAGTAGAACGTTTTAAAGAAAACTTTAGTGAAGTATCAGTAGAACGTATTACACAAACTATCGAAATTAAGCCTGAACTTGTGCCAATGCTAATGCATATGACACCAATGGGATGGCATCAAACGGCAGCTGTTGATCATGATAAAGTAACAGAAATAACAATTGATTTGGATATTTTAATAGGTAAAGTGTCGTATTAAAAGTTGAAGAAATGCTATTAAATAATTGAAAAAATCCACAGAAGATTAATCTTTTGTGGATTTTCTACGTATGAGCAATCTTATACACTTGTAAATTATTAAAAATGTAATAGCACCAGCCGTATCCAACAAGACATCCTGAAGGGAAGCCGTACGCCCAGCTGTGAAATGTTGATGTATTTCATCAACTGCTGCGAATATGAATGTCATGACTACAGCTACGATCAATCGATAATGTAGTCTAGGTAGTGCAATATAAAGTGCTAACCCAATAGCGCCAAATGTACAAAAATGAGTTGCCTTCCGGAATAAGAATTCCAAGAAATAATAATATCCTCGTGAATCAACGGAAATTTCCATTCCATAATAATGGAAATGCAATAATGATAATAGTGGCTTTAGAGGTTCATTTGGAAAATGCTGTTGTAGTGTTGGTACGATTGTTTGTTGCTCATAAGTTTGACTAGATGAGATGAAAATAGCTAACAATAGTATAAGAAGTGGAATATATTTTTTCATATAAAGAACGTACCATATTTATACGTATTTTTCATGGGTCTTGATATGGAAATAATACCTTTTGAAGAGAACTTTAGATAATGCAGAAAAAATGATATGCTAATACAGCACTTAATAGAATAAAGGACGTGTTAAAATGCCAGGACGTAATGATCCATGTCCATGTGGTAGTGGTAAAAAGTACAAAAAATGTTGTGCTTTAAAAGAAACTGTAACAGTTGAAGAAGTTTATGCGGAAGAACTAGAAAGAGTTTTACAGACTTTCTATGATGTCTATCCTTTAAGAAAAGATTATAAAGATTTTGTTGAAATAGCAGATAAATGGCAAAAAGCTATAGGACAATATTTAATAGAAGATATGATTGAAGCTATCGTAATGGATTCTTTCTTCTTCCATGAGCGAACAGATATTTGGACAGGATATTTGCAAAAAACCAAAAAGGAAACAGTTCGCCCTTCTACATTAGCGGTTCTTGAAACATGGGATCATCCAACCATGATGGTTGCTAAAGTAATTGATGTTGAAGAAAAATATATGATCGTACAAAACATCTTAACGGACGAAATGGTTTATCTACGTCGCGAAGGTGAGAAGCCAATTCCAGTAGATGTACATGTATTTTGCTTTATTTTACCTGATGGTTCAAATAAGGAAAAGCATTACCTAGCTGTATCGAGTATGATTTTCTTCCCGAAAGATCATCAAGAAGTATTCGGAAAAATAGCAGCTGACTTTAAAGAACAAGATCAACTAGATGAAGAAGCATTCTGGAAAGAACATTCTTTAAACTTCTGGGGAAATCTTGGTGAACACGGTTTTGAAGGCGGAGAATTTACTGATTTTGAAGCGGATGTATTTTTGCAAGTTCTTGGATTTTTAGAATCTCGCGGTCGTGATTATAAAACAGTATTAGAAATCGTTGAAGATTATGTTGTGGAACGTCAACCAAAAGCACGAAAAGCTGTAGCAATTGCTGCAGGTGCAATTCGTTTTGGTGGAGAAGCAGGTCTATTCGAACCTGTTGAAATGACAGTTAAAGATTTAGCAGAGGAATTCGGAGTTTCGCCTTCATCATTAAACAAATATTATAATGAATTAAAAGAATACTACTCAGAAAAAAATGCTTAATTATTATATAAAACGTCTATCTCTTGAATTGGAGATAGGCGTTTTTTTCTACTCATAAACGATTCGCGCATATGGGTGAGTTTGCGAAAGTATTGATACTTCAAGCATTAGAAAGTAGAAAAAAGTAAAAAATTGCAATCCTTTGTCAAATCATATAGTTTTAATATAAGAACTGTATCGATAGGGGTGTTATTATGAGCGAATTTAAACCATTTACTGATGAGGAATTCGACCAAATTTTTGCCGAAAAATCGAAAGAGGTAAATGACCAACTAGAAAAAGAAATCCTAATCGCTATGATTGGTGATGTGAATGCAGGAAAATCATCAACGATTAACCGATTAATGGATAAAGAAGTAGCACTTGTTGGGGCAAAGCCTGGTGAAACGCAGCAAATAAAAAAATATAGCTATCAAGATAAGATCATATTTGTGGATACACCTGGATTGGATGATATAAAAGCAGAGAATTCCGAAGTAACGATGAATTTCTATCATCAAGCCGATATAATTCTATTCTTTTTAAACGCAGCTGGTACAGTACTATCAGATACAGAATTAGCTTCTTTAAAGAGAATTAGTGAAGTGAATGAAGATATTATTATTGTACTCAATAAAATCGATGCAGCTGATGATATACCGAGCCTTGTAAAATATATACAGGATCATACGGGCTATGCTTATCCGGTTACACCTATTTCGTCACGTACAGGTGAAAATATGGAAATGCTGCAAAATAAGATTTTGGAGCTTTTAGAAAGAAAAAAAAAGGAAGTATTGATGGCCAAGCATATGGCGGATAAATCAGCAACTGCAAAGAAGTGGATTCTTGGTGCAGGCGCTTCTGCAGCGGCTATCGGAGCAGTGCCTATTCCAGGGGCAGATTTTATTCCGCTAACAACTTTGCAAGTGGGGTTAATGGTTAAATTGTCCACACTATATGATAAGCCTGTTTCAAAAGACAAAGCAAAAGAGATGGTAATCGCTACAGTTGTGGGAAATGTAGGTAAAACTATATTCAGACAAATTGTGAAATTTATACCAGCAGCAGGGACAGTAGCAGGCGCTAGTGTGGCAGGAGCAATGACTATTTCTCTTGGCTATGCTGTGAAATACGCATATGAACATGATCTGGATCTGGATGCTAAGGCATTAAAACCGCTGTATGAACGGTTTTTAAAAGAACAGAAGAAATAAGTTATTCTACAACTGGTGATCAAATATATTGATTGAACGAAAAAACGTATGCTGAACTGTATGCGTTTTTTTATTTTAGGCTATGTTAAATATGATTGTTTAAATTTGAGCTGTATTTTAAAGTGGTAGGATACAGTATAAAAAGAATATTTAGAATTTTTAGTACAATTATGTTAAAATATATTAATCTTGAACTTATGAATATAAAGGAGCAATTTAGATGGCAGGACATACCTTAAAGGGCAAGTATTTACCTTTATATGAATACCTATCAAAACAACAAGAAAGACAGATTGTACTCACTTTTGAAGAAATCGAAGAAATTTTACAAGCTAAACTACCGAAGTCTGCCTATAAGTATCAAGCATGGTGGGGAAACACTCGAAGTGGAACATATGTACAAGCAGCCGCTTGGCTTGAAGCTGGATTTCGAGTAGATATTGTCCAATTTGGTCGTTGCGTGGAGTTTATAAAAGTATCAAAGGAAATATTGACGAAAAAGAAGAATAAAGTAATGAGAGAATCATTAGTTTCGAAATCAATACCAGATACTACATATAATGATATTGAAACTTTCCAAAAAATTATGACCAAAATGGATGCTGTCCAACAATTTTTTACAGAAAACAATCATCGACGTTTTACTGATGAAACGATCGTATCTCAATTTAAAGTATTTTGTGAATGGCGTCGGCTGTTTGGAAAAATAGAACAAGATGTTAACTATTTAGCGAAACAATTAATGCATGAATTTTTACTTGAAAAGCACCTCTTAGCACCGAATAGTTCTTATATCAAACAACAGGATGAATATACTTTTTTATATGAGGAAAAAACAACAACAGGAGAGAAAATTGCGGCTGTATTAAAAACAGTACCACATTCCTTAACAGCTGATTTTGCACCAAGTCAACGGAGTAGGTTATTGCAGGATTGCCGTTTATTAAACTATACAAATGCTACTATCCAATATTATTTTGTCACAGAAGAACCAGCATTTAATGTCATAGAAAAAAATTATAAGCAATATCTTGGTAATATACAGCTTATATTATTACCGAAAGTAATTGCAGATAAGTATTCACTACATGCATAAAGAATATTTGTCTAGAAGATTCAAACAACAAGTGATACTATCAGATTAGATTCAATATTCTATAGAAAAGAGGCGAGGCGCATTGTTCAAAGGGCTTCCACTTTATATGGTTTTGATCGCTATAGGCTCTCTTAGTATAACTTTTGCAGTGACAAAGGATATACCGCTTAGTCTGCAATGGGCCTTACTGATTGGTGGTACGTTATTAAATATTATTAGTTTAATCGCTTTAATGATTTTTCTTTCAAAGTCAGATAGTAAAGCGAACAAGTCAAAATTAAAATGATGAGATCATCCTTTAAAAAATGGATGGTCTTTTTATTTAAAAGCAAAAGACGCTTGTCCAGTTTTGTCGGACAAATGTTCTTCATGCGAAGAGGTGCTCTTTGCCTCACAGCGGAGGTTATTTGACCCGAAAAGCTAGCTCCTGCAGCTAGATAGATTTAAAAGTGAAAGGGCACTCCTCCGGCTTTCACTACTGCCACTACTGGATAGATTTATGTAAAAATCTTAAGCAATAAGTTTCAAAATCAACAGTCTATTGTTTTCACTTTATTATATTCCACCCCCAGCAAACACAAAGTTAATAATTTACTATTTTTCACAATCGAAGCATCTAATTTTTATCTGCAAAAGTAGTAATTGCTGCTCGAATTTATACGCTTTCCACTTTTCTAACTTAAAATGTTTGAAAAAACACATTATTTTTAATAAATTTTGTGCATTAGGTACACATTTTGGAAATTTCGTTTACAATATAAGGTAAGGGAAATAGAGAATGGATTCATAATATGAGTCTACTATTTATTATATAGGATTTAGTATGGCTTAATGCTAGATATGGGAACGTTGAGAGATATAGTAGACGGGTAGAGTTGACTATATTTCTTTAGTAGTTAGGAGTAGGAAATTGTATGGATTTATATGTCTATTTGTTACTAAGTTTTTAGGTTTATTTAATGAGGTAAAAGTTTATAACAAGCATAAAGTGCCAACGGAGGGTGGTTATTTAATTGCTTGTACACACACAGGTTGGATTGATATTTTGAATCTTGGAGTTTCTATTTACCCGAAACCAATTCATTTTATGGCTAAGAAACAGCTCTTTGATCATAAACTACTTGGCTGGTTTATAACAAAGTTGAAAGCTTTCCCGGTCGATCGTGAACATCCAGGACCAAGTGTTGTAAAAGTGCCGATGAAGTTGATTAGAGAAGGAGAAGTTGTTGGGATTTTTCCTAGTGGCACACGAAATGCGGAAGGTACTTCTCTAAAACAAGGTGCTATTACGATTGCTCAACTCTCGAAAGCACCAATTATCCCAGCTGCATACATAGGACCAAATACGCTAAAAGAAGTTTTTGCGCGAAAAAAAGGTTATTTAATTTATGGAGAACCTTTCTATGTTACAGCAAAAGGGAAAAGTGGTAGAGAGGAATTTACGCATTACCTGGAGGAGCAATTAGTTACTTTAAAAGAGCAACTAGAAGAGAAGATTTTACAAGAAAAACTCTAGTTTATTTATGAGTTTGGAAGTGCATCTTAAGTGATTCATTACTTCTTCTGGATTCAGTCATCTTGAAAGGTAACTAAATAAAAGAATACTGTAGAACACAATTTCTTTTAAGGGGTGGTTAGATGGTTACTGTAGATTTATTTGAACAGGAAGATAATAATGTAGAACAGGAGAAATCTCCTTTAGAAGTGATGGCTGAAAAACGCAGTCAAATCATTTTTAAACAACGTATGTCGGTTGGACTAACACAATCGGAATTGGCAGAGCGTGCAAATGTCACACAAAAAACTGTCAGCCGCATCGAACGTGGTGACAGCAAAGTCAGAGAAACAACTCTACAGAAAGTGTATGAGGTTTTGGGGATTACAGAGAAACATTTAGAAGCTCTGAAAGAACAACCAAATACATAGCTGTGGGAATTTTATACGAGGTTGTCTGTTAATCCATATTTCGGGTAATAGACGCCTCGTTTTTTTAGATTTAGAAAAATTTGAGCCAATTTCTTTTAATTTCAGTAAATATTCAATGACAGAACTCGCCTATGGGTGGCATAATATTGAATAGATATTAAAGTAAAGCCACAAATTTGAGGGTGATATAAAATGGAAAAAAGAAGTTTGAGTAAAGAAATTTTATCGTGGGTATGGCCAGTTCTAATTGCAGTAGTAATAGCTGTTTTATGTAGACAATTCTTGTTCTCACCAGTAACAGTTAAAGGTGAATCAATGGAGCCAACATACCAAAATAATAATAAGATTATCATTAGTAAGACAAGTCATATCGATCGCTTTGATATAATTGTCTTTGAATCTCCTGTAGAAGACGACCATTATATTAAACGTGTTATTGGTCTACCAGGAGATACAATAAAAGTGAAAAGTGATAAGTTATATATTAACGGCAAAGAATACAAAGAACCATATTTAAAAGCCGGTATTCGTGAATATGAAAATATGGGCGATCATTTCACAGAAGACTTCACACTTAAAGAAGTGACAGGGGAAGAGAAAGTTCCTAAAGATTCCTATTTCGTATTAGGAGATAATCGCCAAAATAGTAGTGATAGCCGTGAGTATGGTTTTATCAAAAAATCTGCAATTACTGGCGAAGTTAAATTCCAATTTTACCCATTTAAATTCTAGTGCAAGACATCAATAGAGGAGAGTTGTTATGAAAATAGGCGTGTTATTTGTTTGCTTAGGAAATATTTGTCGCTCTCCAATGGCTGAGGCAATTTTCCGTAATCTAGTTGAGTCACAAGGGAAGTCTGAGCAATTTGATATCGACTCAGCTGGTACTGGTGATTGGCATATTGGAGATGGTCCACATCAAGGAACAGTTCAAAAACTTGCTGAGCATCATATTTCTACTGATGGAGTGTTTAGCCGCCAAATAAAACAGGAAGATTATGATCGTTTCGATTATATTGTTTGCATGGATAATAGCAATATCCAAAATGCATTACCTATGCTAGGTATAAAAGAAAGTTCAAAGGTGTTCCGTTTACTTGATTTGATACAGGACCCAAGAGATGTACCAGATCCGTATTTTACAGGCGACTTTGAAGAGACATACCAACTATGCTTAGAAGATTGCAAAGCCTTATTGCAAAAAATTGAAGCTGATATAAGAAGTCTCTCGTAATGAGAGGCTTTTTTAGTGCTTGAAAAACCCCATTAATTCTTGCTGAGGACACCTTTCACTTTTCGCTTGTATACAATTTATGACGAATATAGTGTATAATACTACAGTAAATTAATGGCTTATCCCATGTGGGTATCTTACACAAACCCACGAGTAATTTATATATAGAATATATTGAAAGAGAGTGAATCCAATGGGACGTAAGTGGAACAACATTAAAGAAAAAAAAGCTGCAAAAGACCAAGGTACTGCTCGTATCTATGCTAAATTCGGTCGTGAAATTTATGTAGCTGCTAAACAAGGTGAACCAGATCCAGAATCTAATGGTGCGTTAAAAGTGGTTTTAGAACGCGCAAAAACATATAGTGTACCAAAACATATTATTGATCGTGCAATTGACAAGGCAAAAGGTGGCGGCGAAGAAAACTTCGACGAATTACGTTATGAAGGTTTCGGACCGAATGGCTCTATGATTATCGTTGATGCATTATCAAACAATGTTAACCGTACAGCAGCAGATGTACGCGCAACTTACGGTAAAAACGGCGGTAACATGGGTGTCAGTGGTGCAGTATCATACATGTTCGATGCAACAGCAGTCTTTGCTTTAGAAGGCAAATCTGCAGACGAAGTTTTAGAACTTCTAATCGAAGCTGATGTAGATGTTCGCGACGTTTTCGAAGAAGGCGAATCTACAATCATCTATGCTGAACCAGATCAATTTAATGCTGTCCAAGAAGCATTAAAAGCGCAAGGTATTACAGAATACGGCGTTGCAGAATTAACAATGCTTCCACAAACAGAAGTACAACTTGATGGCGAAGACCTTGAAAAATTCGAACGCTTAATTGACCTACTAGAAGAACTTGAAGATGTTCAACACGTATATCATAATGTAGAACTATAATTTTTGCTAAATGCTAGAAAAAAGACTGCCATAAAGGCAGTCTTTTATTTAGATATAGATATAGACTTAACAGCATCTATTTTCTATTTTGATATAATAATATGATACATAATATTATTTAAGATGAACTTGTTAGAACGGCAGAAGATCTTACGAATATTGTTAGCAATTACCAAATGAAATAATTTATACTATCTATAAAGCCGCTGAAACAATGGCTGTTTCAGTGGTTTTTTTACTTTAGTCAACTATTTGTAAAAGAAAATTTACCTGATAAATAAAAAAGAGGGAAAATAATGGAATTCATTCATGTAAAAGGTCTACCTGATGAGGAAAGTATTAAAGGTATCCAGGAGCTTCATAGAGAAGTTTTTGATGAATCTGAACTGTCAATAGGAGAATTACAGGAAAAACCGAATTTACTATGTTGTATGGCTTTAGACGGTCGTAAAGTTGTCGGCTTCAAATTAGGTTATGAGAAAGAGGTTGGGGTTTTCTATAGCTGGTTAGGTGGTGTCAGTGCAGAATACCGTGGTCAAGGGATTGCTTTAAAATTAATGAATTTACAGCATCAATTAGTTTCAGAGCAAGGCTATCAAAAAATCCGTACAATTGGACGAAATTATCGAAGAGCTATGCTTATATTAAATATTAAAGTAGGTTTTGATATTATTGAGACGTATTTTAGTAAAAGTGGTACTCGTAAAATTATTATGGAAAAAGAGTTGAAGTAGAGTAGAAATGATGAGGGATGATGCTGAGGTGAGAAAAAAGAAGATGACGATGTTAATCTTACTAATTATTTGTATACCGATACTATTCTTTTGGGGTATTACTACAAAGTGGCTAATAGATGGTGAAAAACCAAAGGCAAATGGAAAATATAAGTATGTCATAGTATTAGGGGCGAAAGTGAAAAGGGGTGCAATACCATCTAAAGCATTGGCATTTCGTTTAGATGCAGCATTGAATTATGCTATGCAATATCCAGATGTCCATATTATTGTTTCAGGTGGTCAAGGTCCTGATGAAGATGCAACAGAAGCTTCTGTTATGAAACGATACTTAATAGACCGAGGCTTTCCTGAGACTCAAATCATCTCTGAAGATCAGTCAACGTCTACTTATGAAAATTTATTATATACGAAGAGAATTATTGGAGACGATTTAAAGGGGTTAACAATAATATCAAGCGATTATCATCTTGCACGTGCCAAAATGCTTGCGGAAGAACTTCATATAAAATGTGATGTAATTCCAGCGAAAACACCTAAAAGTATTGAAGTAAAAGTAAGATTTCGAGAACGCTTTGCACTTTTGAAATCAGCTATTACGGGAAAATGATAAATTGGAACATAGAGGGAGATTGACGCAACTAGATGTTATGTCTCTCTCTTATTTCTATACAAGCCTCTTTTTTATGCATTCTTACTTGAGCGAAAGGCGGCGACTCCTGCGGAAAAAACCTAAAAATAAAAAAGCCATCTAGTGCCTAACTAGATGGCTTTTTATGTGGCATTATTTAGCGAGAAATTCACTGATTTGATCACGATATTTAGAAATAGATGATGCAGATACTCCAAAGTATGCTGCGACATCTTTGACTTTTGAAACGCCGCCTTCTGGAATATTGCCATTAGCTTGTCCAGCTAAAACAGCACCAGCTGCAACTGTTTCCGCTTTTTTAGCTTTAACAGATGTGCTTTCTAGGAAGCTTGTAAGAGTTTCGATGAATTCAGAGGCATCGAGCTTGAATTCGTTTACATATTTGTTAACAAGCTCTAGAACTTCAACAGTAAATGGAGCGAGTTCAGTAGAAGCTTCAATTGTTACTGCAACTTCACTCTCAACATTTTTCACAGCTTCCTTTTCAGCTTCTTTAGGAGCAGTAGCATCTACTGAAGCATTTTGGATAAATGTTTTATAAAGATCCAACGAATCTGTGTAACCATTTTGAAGTTTTAAACGTAATGCTTGCACAATATTTTCTTTTTCATCTGGAATGAAAACAACACTGCTTGTTGCAGTTAGTCCATTTTCACCTTTACGGGCATCTGGCATGAAGATACCAAACAACCAGCTACCTGAGAAAGTTTTTGCTGGTGTACCATTCATAACATAGCTTTTATTTGTGACGATATCTGTTAATGCAATTACTTCTGGACTTTGAGAATCCACTTTTGCAAGCATATAGACAGGTTTCAACCAAGATTGAAGAATGTCTTTGACTTGTTGTCGATTTTGGACAGTCAATTGTTTATTTATATAATTTTGCCACAGTTCAGGGCTATCGATATAAATGAATGTTTCCATGGCAATTGTATCTATTAATTTATCTGTAAATGCATGTTGTAATGAATCTTGCCAAAGATGATTTCTTTTTTCTAATTCTTGATAATTTGCAGAGTGGAATGATTCTTTCACAAAGCCTTCCACAATACGATCGATTTCTTCGCTTACAAGTGTAGTAACATCGCCTAAAGCGTTTTTACCATGACACTTTTTGTATTTTTTGCCACTGCCACATGGACAAGGATCGTTACGACCTACCAATGTAAAGCACCTCACTTTAAAAATTGGGCATGAAATTAGGTTAGCACAATTTGAGCAAAAAAATAAGTGTTTTAATTGTTCTATTTCGAAATGGGTAATAAAATACCAAATTTTAGTGCATTTTTGACATCATTAGTTGCAATTTTTCAGAATATAATAAATAATAGAAGAAAATACTTCGACTTTCGAAAAATGTAGAAGGAAAAGGGGAATGAAGATGGTTACATTTAAAGATTATGAATACAAACGCCCAGATTTAGCAGCGGGTAAAGAATATTTCCGCCAACTATTAACAGATTTTAATCATGCAAAATCAGTTAACGAACAAAGCGAAGTAATTGAGAAAATCAATGCTTTCCGAAACAATTTTTCAACTCAATATAACTTAGTTTATATTCGTGCTTCTATTGACACAAATGACGAATTTTATCAAAAAGAAAGAGATTATTTAGATGAAAAGACTCCTGAAATGGAAGAACTTTCGACAGAATATTATAAAGCGCTATTAGCATCCCCATTCCGTAAAGAATTAGAAGAAAAATGGGGCACACAATTATTTGATTTAGCAGAAAACCAAATTAAAGGTTTTTCGCCAGAAATCATGGAACTAATGCAAAAAGAAAATAAACTTAGCTCTGAATACTCTAAACTTGTAGCTTCAGCTCAAATTTCTTTTGATGGTAAAGAGCTAACACTTGCACAATTAGGGCCTTATACTGAATCGACAGATCGTGATGTCCGTAAAGCTGCAACAGAGGCACGTTTTGGATTCTTTAAAGAACATGGGGAAGACTTTGACCGTATTTATGATGAACTTGTAAAATTACGTCATAAAATGGCCATTACATTAGGCTACAAAAACTATGTAGAACTTGGCTATGTACTGATGAATCGAATCGATTATAATGCAGAAATGGTCAAAAACTATCGTGATCAAATTCGTGATGTCGTTGTACCATATGCTACAGAATTACGTGAACGCCAAGCAAAACGTATTGGTGTAGACAAATTAAAATTCCATGATGAAGGATTAAAGTTCTTAAGTGGTAATGCAACACCAAAAGGTACGCCAGAATGGATTGTTGATAATGGTAAAAAAATGTACGAAGAGTTATCTCCAGAAACAGCTGAATTCTTTAACCTTATGATTGATCGCGATTTAATGGACCTTGTTGCGAAAAAAGGTAAAGAAGGCGGAGGGTACTGCACATTTATCGATGATTACGGATCACCATTTATCTTCTCAAACTTTAATGGTACTTCTGGTGATATCGATGTATTAACACATGAAGCAGGGCACGCATTCCAAGTTTATACTAGCCGTAATATCGGTATTCCAGAATATATTTGGCCAACATTTGAATCATGTGAAATTCATTCAATGAGTATGGAATTCTTCACATGGCCATGGATGGAACTATTCTTCAAAGATGAAACGGAAAAATATAAATTCGCTCACTTAAGTGAAGCGTTATTATTCTTACCATATGGCGTAGCAGTCGATGAATTCCAACATGTTGTTTATGAAAATCCAGAATTGACACCGCAAGAACGTAAAGCGGCTTGGAAAAAAATCGAACAAACTTATTTACCACATCGTGACTATGATGGTATTGACTATTTAGAACAAGGTGGTTTCTGGCAACGACAAGCCCATATCTATAATAGCCCATTCTATTATATTGATTACACTCTAGCTCAAGTATGTGCTTTCCAATTTTGGAAGAAGTCACGCGAAAATCACGAAGAAGCATGGAAAGATTATATTCACCTTTGCCAACTAGGTGGTAAAATGTCATTCACAAAACTAGTTGCAGAGGCAAATCTTGTTTCACCATTTGAAAGTGGCTGTGTCGAATCAGTAATGGGTGCAATTAAAGAATACTTAGATGCTGTTAAAGATGACGAATTATAATAAATTTTCAGTTAATTCATTGACAACTTGAGTGATCCCCTTTAAATTAATACTAGTAAATAATAAAAGCGATGACGAGAAAAAGTAAAATGAACGTATTTCTAAAAGAGAGCTTCGGTAGCTGAAAAGAAGTAGAAATCCATCATTTGAAAAATGGCCTCTGAGCTCCGGTTTGAACGTGCATTTGCATTAGTAGGATGCGGCGGGAGTTGATACCCGTTATCTAATATCACAGTCTAGGAAGCACTTAAAATTTCTGTACTGATGGAGGCTACTTATGTGAATAAGTAGTAAATAAAGGTGGTAACACGAGAATACATCTCGTCCTTTACAATCATTTGGTTGTAAGGGACGGGATTTTTTTTTTAGTAACAGTCCTAGGCAGAAATATATTCAATGAGGAGATGTTTCAAATGGTAAAAGGCTTACTAGTATTTCAATCAGATTTTGGCATAAGTGATGGAGCAGTTAGTGCAATGTATGGAGTAGCGCATAGTGTAAATCCAGATATTAAGATTTATGATATTACGCATCAAATTCCACAATTTAATATTTGGGAGGGAAGTTATCGTTTGTTGCAAACAGTACAATATTGGCCAGAAGGTACTGTTTTTGTTTCTATTATTGACCCCGGAGTTGGTTCAGACCGTAAAGCTGTTGTTGTCAAAACTGTGAATGATCAATATATTGTAACTCCTGATAACGGAACATTAACACATATCAAACGCTATTATGGTATCGCGGAAATTCGAGAAATTGATGAATCGATTAACCGCCTACCTAATTCAGGTGAATCACATACATTTCATGGACGGGATATTTTTGCCTATACAGGAGCTCGCTTAGCTTCAGGAGTTATAACGTATGAAGAGGTTGGGCCTTCTTTAAAAGTTTCAGATATTGTAGAACTAAATTTAAAAGAATCCATAATAGAAGATGGCGTTATTACAGGAATTATTGATATTGTAGATAAACCTTTTGGGAATCTATGGACGAATGTGCGACGTAGCCAATTTAAGCGTGTAGCAAAGAACTATGGGGATGCTTTTGAGGTGACAATCAGTACGGATGGTCGTAAAATTTACCAAAGTATCATGATATATGGTCATTCTTTTGCAGATTTACGGGTAGGGGAACCCCTTATATATATCAATTCATTAGATAATATCGGTATTGCCATTAACCAAGGTTCTTTTGCAGAAGCATATCATGTTGGTACGGGAACTGATTGGGAAGTATCAATTCGAAAAGCACCAAAAATTATCTATGCATAGTTAGATTAATGATCTATTAGTTCATATAAGCGACAGAAATCAATTTTAGTTAAAAGCTCTTTGTTTCATGAAAAGATTTGACCAAAATTTCCTTTGGTTAAATCTTTTTTTGAAGTGTCTATTTCCAGTTTTTCACCGTATAGCGTATACTTGAAATATAAATATAATACTTAGGTAGAATATATGAAGGTAGTGAAGTTAATTGACAAAAAAACTATGGTTTCAAGCGGGTGTTGGTATACTTCTAGCATTGCTAATCGTGAAGTATTTCCTTGAAATTAAATCCCTCTTTTACCCAATTGTGGCTCTTTTAAGTGCAATATTCGTCCCACTATTAGCAGGCGGGATTTTGTATTATGCAACAGAGCCGATTCAACGTTTCCTAGAAAAAAGAAAGTTCCCACGTTGGGCAAGCATATTAACAATTATTTTATTATTATGCTTAGCTGTATATGGTTTCATAGCTATTATTGTCCCGCCTATTAATGCGCAAATTAATAATTTGGTAAAAACGGCTCCAACATTAGCAAATGAATTAACAGATATGGTCAATACTGTATTAAATAATCGTGATAATTTCCCTAGTCAATTAAATGATGCGATTAAAAGTGCAATGAATTCTATTCAAAGTTATGCAGTATCTACTAGTAAGTTTTTAGTTCAGTTTATCTCTAGTATCGTTTCAGGTGCATTTGTATTAATCCTTGTTCCATTTTTCTTTATCTACATGTTAAAGGACCATGAGAAATTTGCGCCAAAAGTTTATAATCTATTTGGCGGATCACGTCGTGAATGGATTAAGAAAACATTGGCAGAAATCAATGATGTACTTCGTAATTATATCCAAGGTCAATTATTGATTAGTTTTATCCTAGCAACCATTATTTTCACCGGATATAAAATAATCGGGCTTGAATATGCAATATTACTAGCTCTCTTGGCGTTCTTTATGAATATGATACCTTTCATAGGACCATGGATTGCACTTGTTCCTGCAGTAATAGTTGGATTTTTACAGGATCCGATACTAGCTGTTTGGATATGTGTCATAACACTTGTTGCACAACAAATAGACAGTAACTTTATCACACCAAATGTAATGGGAAAAACGCTAGATATCCATCCATTAACTGTTATCACCATTATTTTAGCAGCTGGTAATATTGCTGGATTTGTAGGGATCTTACTAGGAGTACCTATGTATGCAGTAGGGAAAGTTGTTGTGAAAAATATCTATGAACACAGGAAGGAAATTCGATCAACAGCAACAAAGAATGTGTAGGTGAAGCACTTGGAAAGTGAGATTTTAAAAACCTTCGACGAACATCACCAACAAACAGGTGTGGCTACAAGAGCTGAAATTCATGCGAAGATTTTGTGCGCTATGATGGTCTATATATGACTACATTAATGAGTTTATTAAAAGAAAGATTTCTGTAACGAAATAGGCTGTGAAGACTACGCAGCCTATTTCGTTTTTTTCGTTTTAAGCGATTAAAAAAGGGGAAAATGTTATACTAAAAAAGACTGTAAAGGACAAAGGAGTATACTATGCTAACATTTGAACAAAAACAACAAATTATTGAAAGTTTCTCAGAACTAACACGCAAAGAAATTTCAATGAATCGCTTAAATTACCACTTTGAAGGTAGTCAATATGAAAAAAAAATCGTTGTAGAAAAACTACACCCAAATGGCAATGGCTTTGTATATGTTGGGGATTTACTTCGCTATAATGCTGAAAGAGGTCTAGTCAATATTCGTGACTTCTCAGAACAAGAACTACGTGAAGTAATTGAAGATTCTATTATGTATTTATCAGAAGTAGATGAACCTGTTGAAGAAGTGAAAATTGAGCAAATTTGGCGTAATCGCACAGGTGATCAATTACTGCTAGTAAATGATGTACCCTACTGGAATATTTATCATGGCTTTAACTTAGAAGAAAGTTTCGGCACACGTGATGATGCCGAAGACTATTTATTTGCAGAAGGATTTAAACCATCTAACAAATAATTACTGCTTGCAATAAAGGTGCTTATTAGCAAGATTAGAAGGGGAGAGGAAGATGTCTGGAAAAAAAGCGACATTAATAGTCATTGGAATTGCCCTTGTTTGCATGATTCTAATCTACTTGTCAATTACTGCTTTTTATAAAAACAACCCACATCAACCTAAACAAAAATCATTAGGTTTGACACCTGAATTTGCACAATCTATAATTATCTCGAATTTGAGATATTAATATTGTGTAAAGGGGATTTTACGCTATGCAGCATATTTTTGTAAAAGGTACAGACGATTTGGCACCAACACTACTATTATTGCATGGTACAGGTGGAAATGAACGTGATCTCATAGAACTTGGTAAAGAAATTGATCCAACAGCTTCACTTCTCGGTGTTCGTGGAAGTGAAATAGAAAATGGAATGCCACGCTTTTTTAAACGATTAGCAGAGGGATTATTCGATTTAGATAATTTAGACATACGCACGAAGGAATTAGCTACATTTATTGATGAAGCATCAATAGAACATGGCTTTAACAGAGAGAATGTAGTTGCTGTGGGTTATTCAAACGGAGCAAATATTGCTGCAAACTTATTTTTCCAAATTGGAAAAGTTGTCAAAGGAGCGATTTTGCATCATCCGATGATTCCAAGAGATGATGTGGAAATTCCAGATTTAACGGGCTTGAATATATGGATTGGAGCAGGCCAAAATGATCGCATGTGCCCAATTGAACAATCTACAGGTCTAAAGGATTTGTTAGAAGCAGCCGGAGCAAATGTCAGCATATACTGGCATCAATATGGTCATCAACTGACAATGGATGAAGTTCATTCAGCAGCTAATTGTTATCGTAAGAATATTAGATAAACGTAAAAAGATTCTATGCACTAATGCGGTAGAATCTTTTTTATTTTGTGAGAATGAAAAAAATCTGTCGGCTTGTGACAGATTTTTAGCATATAGTTTAAATTATATAAATAGATTAAAGATGGAGAAGATTAATCCGCCTAACAATATAGCTATAGGTAATGTAATTACCCAAGTAATGACGATTCTACGTGCAACACCCCAGTGTACGCCTTTAGCATTTTGAGCAGCACCTACACCCATAATTGAAGAAGAAATAACATGAGTTGTAGAAACTGGCAATCCTAAATTAGTGGCACCGTAGATGATGATAGATGAAGATAAGTCAGCTGCAACCCCATTAACAGGGCGGATTTTCATGATTTTACCACCAACTGTTTTAATGATTTTATAACCACCGATAGAAGTACCTAGCCCCATTGCAGCGGCACAAGATACACGCACCCACATAGGCACTTCATCCCCAGATTGAAAACCTGCTGCGATTAAAGCCATTGTAATAATACCCATTGATTTTTGAGCATCATTCGTACCGTGTGTAAAAGCTTGTAGAGCAGCGGTGAATATCTGTACTTTTCGGAATCCCTTATTGGAACGGTATAAATTTAAGTTTTTAAATAGAGCTTTAAATAAGGACATCATCAAGAAACCAAGGATGATGGCGATAAATGGTGAAAAAAGCAACCCTTTAAGAATTTTGATAAAACCAACAAAGTTAATAGCAGAAAACCCAGCAGCAGCAATTGCAGCTCCAGCTAATGAACCGATTAAGGCGTGTGATGAACTGGAGGGGATACCGAAGTACCATGTAAGTAAGTTCCATATGATTGCTGATAACAATGCCGCTAAAATAATATATATTCCATTATTTAGGGCGAATGGGTCAACAATATCTTTTGCCAATGCTTTAGCAACCCCAGTAAATGTAACTGCACCAATAAAGTTCATTGTTGCAGCTAGAATTATTGCAACTCGAGGCGAAAGTGCACGTGTTGAAACAGTTGTAGCAATGGCATTTGCAGTATCATGAAAACCGTTTATGAAGTCGAATACTAGCGCGAATATAACAACAAGAACGGTTAAAATTATTATAGTATTCATGTGTTTCTACAGCTCCTATGCATTACGCATTATAATAGTATCCATTGAGTTGGCAACATTTTGGCAATAGTCAGCAACTTCTTCAAGTTGTTCGTAAATATCTTTAAATTGAATAATGCGGATAGGGTCTTTTTCATGTAAGAATAACTGTTTAATTGAAGTACGTAATACTTCATCACATTTACGTTCATAATCTTTAATGAGAATGGCATGTTCACGCATGTTAATTAATTTTTTGTTTGTCAAATGTTCCATAGCTTTAGCGATTTCATCAGTGCTTAGTACAATATATTTTAGAAAATCTCTCATATAGTCATCAACTTCAGTAAGTGAGAACATTTCGAAATGTGCGATACAGCCTTCAACGCCATCCAAGACATCGTCCATTCGTACAGCTAATTCTAAAATATCTTCACGTTCGATTGGTGTCATAAATGATTTATTTAACATTTGGATTAAATCATGAATTAATGAATCTCCATCTGTTTCGTATTTCTTAAGTGTAACGCTAAGCTCTTTCAGGTCTGCAACGCCTGTAATTTGGAATTCATCAGCATAATGAGCTGCTTCATTTACATTTTGGGCAATCTTCAACAATGCAGAGAAGAAAGGATCTTCTTTTTTTGAGCTAAACATAAAAAGCCTCCTAATTCGTTATATAAATCACTAAAATCTAATTTTGAACGCAATTATAATCATAACAAATTGCGAAAAAAACCCCTACAAATAACATATAAAATTCAACAAAATTTACATTCCCGTAATATTTAGAATGTGCATTTTTATTATAAAAATAATCAGAAAAAAATGAAACCTTTAAGTGAGCCATCCGTATTACATATTGAACAGAAAAAGTCATTCAAGGGGGTGAAGATGATTGATATAAATTCTTGGTCCATTGAACAGTGGTATTTGTACTTATTAATATTCTTAGCTATTTGTATGATTTTATATCTTTTTTTTGGCGATATAG
Organism: Rummeliibacillus sp.; assembly: GCA_035554455.1. Classification (GTDB taxonomy): domain Bacteria; phylum Bacillota; class Bacilli; order Bacillales_A; family Planococcaceae; genus Rummeliibacillus. The sequence continues at coordinate 241 of DATMJF010000106.1, read as the reverse complement.
CTGATGGCTTGGGAGAAGGAATTCCGTTTTTTAACCCAACCGTCATTATAGCTTTTTTAACCTTCTTCACAGCACTTGGGTTTATCATCGAAACTTTTACATCATTAAGTAGTATTCTTATCGGAATCATTTCTGGAGTTATCTCATTGATATTAGATATTTTACTTTATTACTTCATCTTGATTCCGTTAAAATCTGCTGAAGTATCGATGGCGTATACCGAAGAATCCTTGGGAGGTCA